>NZ_LFZQ01000006.1:0-244536 GCF_001990725.1 Acinetobacter genomosp. 33YU
TGCAACTGCTGGCGAATCTGGTGAAATCCGCATTCAATACTGGGACTCTAAAGCTGAACGCTATCGTACAGTTCTTGGCTATATCGGAGAAGATGGCCTAAAAGCTGATACAGCGTACAAATTAGATGAAAATCATAAATTTGTAGAAGTTAAGGGGTAATAAGATGAACTCATTTATCGAACTCCAAACAACTTCGCTCATTGAGCGTATGAGCAATGATGAATATCACGCATCACCAGAGTTTAGCTCAAGCCAGCTTAAAGACATTTTGCGTTCACGTGCTCACTTTCATTCAAACAATATTTTGAAAGAAAATGAGCGTGAATCTAAAAAACATCTCGACTTCGGAACATTGGCACACACGTTGTTTTTAGAGCCTGAGCAGTTCGAAAATGAATTCGTCGTTTTGCCTGAGGATGCCCCACGCAGACCTACAGAAACAATGCTCAATGCTAAAAAGCCATCTGATGAAACCGTTCAAAAAATCGAGTGGTGGAGTCAATTTGATGCTGAGCATGGCTCTAAAATTATTATCGATCAAGATTTGTTAGACGGCGCTCGCCGAATAGCAAACAACTTACGTTCGCTTAGTTCTTACCAGATTATGCAGAACTTCAAAGGTATGGCTGAGGCAAGCATATTCTTTACTGATCCAGTATATGCCCTAAACCTTCGTGTACGTCCTGACTATCACATTATTCCATGTGATGAGTTCCCGAACGGCTTAATCATGGATGTGAAAACATCTACCGATGCACGTCAATTTAAGTTCTCAAAATCATGTTCGGATTTTGGCTATGACATCTCGGCAGCAATGTATCGAGAAGGTTTTCAGCAACATTACAAAACAGAAGAAAAGCCAGAGTTTTTCTTTCTAGTCGCTGAAAGCACTGCCCCTTTTAACGTCAAGCAATACCGTGCTTCTAGTCTGTTTTTAAGCATCGGTGAGCAACGCTACAACAAAGCTAAAGAGCTTCTTGCAGAGTCTTTACTCGTCAATGAGTGGGAAGGTTATTCAACTGAACTTGAAGATATTTCTTTGCCGCAATACATGCTTAACCAAGCAATTAACAACGAATTTAACTAATTAGAATTGGAATATTTATTATGAATACAGTAGCTAACATTCAGCCTCAACAATCAATCGGCCTTCTTAACCTTGAAGCTTTTGAATTATCGCAACGCATTGCAAAAATGTTGTCGGCATCAACTTTAGTTCCGGAACAATATCGCCAGACTATTAAAGTTAAAACTGGTAAAGACCAGTACGGCAATATGACTTACCGAGAAGAGCCAAACCCTAACGGCCTTGCAAACTGTGTCATTGCTTTAAATATGGCATCTCGCTTAAATGCAGATCCGTTAATGGTGATGCAGAACCTTTACTTGATTGAAGGTCGTCCGAGCTGGTCAAGTCAATTCATTATGGCTGCTATCAATAGTTGTGGTCGCTTCTCTGCCCTGCGCTTTGAACTTGAAGACCTAGGCGATAAAGAAGTTGAGTACACAGAAACGGTTTGGGAAAACCGTAGTAAAAAGAATGTATTTAAGAAAATCACTATTCGTGACTTATCTTGCGTAGCTTTTGCGGTTGAGCGTGAAACTGGCGAACGTATTGAATCGTCAAAAATTACAATGGAAATGGCCGTAAAAGAAGGCTGGTACGGTAAGAACGGCAGTAAATGGCAAACAATGCCTGAGCAAATGCTTCGCTATCGTGCCGCTTCATTCTTTGGTCGTGTTTATGCACCTGAGCTGCTTATGGGCCTTCGTTCATCTGAGGAAGAACAAGAGCGCATTATTGACGTTACACCCGAAACAGTTGTTGTAAGTGCGTCTAATTTTGCTGAACTTAAACGCGATATTTTGAAAGCTAAAACAGCAGATGAAATGGCCGAGCTTGAAAGCAAGATTTATGAAGTGATGGATGATAAAGAGCGCAATGAATTAATTAAGCTCTGGAAGTCTAAAAATGAAAAAACAGTACCAGAAGAAACAGTAAAAAAGGCTGACGACGTCCAACCAGAGCCAGACCCTGTGGAAGTCGTGCAAGAAGAAGTTCAAGCACCTGACACTTCTAAATCTATTGATATCCGTAAGAAGTACCTATTCAAACTTAATAATGCCAAAACTGAAAAAGAACTGGCAGATATTAGCCGTGAGTTAGAGAAAGAAACTGGTTTGACCGATACACATCGCAATTACTTGGTTGAAGTCGAGCAACAACGTTTAGCTGATCTAGCTAAAAAAGAACAAGCTGACCAAGCGCCTAAAGTTGAACCTATCAAAAGTAACAGCGTTAAAAATGGCTTAATCCATCAGATTAATGAGGCTCAAAACGTAGCTGGTTTGGAGTTGGTTGCTAAAAACATCACTGCCAATAAGCCAAAGATGACACCTGAGCATCATCAGGAAGCCTTAACTCACTATGCACAACGTAAAGAAGTGCTTACTCAAGAAGACATGTTTGCAGGCGTTCAGGAAATATCATTTGTAGATGCTGTAATTCAACGTATTCAGAACGCTAATAACCAAGATGAAATCAATGCTGAATATGCAAATCCTGAAATTGACGAACTATCAGATGAAGAACGTCAACGTATCGATGCAGCAGCCTCACAACGTGAAAGTCAATTATTCGGTTAATTAGATTTGTGACAAGGATGTCACCCCAAAGGAACATAGTTATGAATTTTATTAATGAATTTGGTATTAAGTACAGTCACTTAAAAGCAGCAGCACAATTTACTGCAAAGCTGGATGTTAGATTTTATCTAATGGGTGTACTTGTAAAAGATGGAATGATCGCGGCAACAAATGGTCATGCAGCTTTAATTTGTGATGCACCAGAAGTGCCTGACGTTGAATTGATTATTCCGCGTGAAACGGTTGAATCACTAATCAAAAAGGTTGGCAATAAGCCGCGTGAAGATGTTTTGAGATTAAGACAAATTGATGATGAGTTTTGGTTGATTGACTGGCAGAACGAAAGCTTTGAATTCTTTAGACCAGTGCCGGGTAAATTCCCTGATATTAAACGGGTAGATATTTCAAAACCAACTGAACCACCAAAAGAGTTTGCGCAATGGGATCTTAATTACATCTCAGCATTTATCAAGGTGACTAAGATTCTCGGCATTACCTACCCATTGTTCTATCCAACTGGTAAAAATACATCGACTTATGTCGAGTTAAATGACGAAGTTCACGGCATTTTAATGCCTATTAGAATTTAGGTGGCAGCATGAATATTATCCTAACAGAGACGGATTTAGACCTCTTGATTGAGTCTGGCGATAGCTATTACGAAATCATGGACCATGTAACTCGTATGCTATTCGAAAAAGCCTTGGTAAAAGCCCGAGGTAACAAAACACATGCTGCTGACCTTCTAAAAATCAATCGAGGAACTTTAAACACTATTTTGAAACGGACAGAAGCAAAGAAAAAGAAGGAGGCATAGAAGTAAATGGGAGCACATAAATATATTATTACCGTAGAATCTGACATTCCCCCTCAGATTCTATTAGGTCAAAACCTTGGTGGCGCTATCGTCACCAAGCTTGAGCAAGAGAAGTTAGAGCTTGTAAGTGCGGCTGATTTGGCAATTAAATACAACTTATCTGTAGATACTATTAGACGTAAATTGGTTGCTATTAACCAAGGCACAGAAGGTAAAGCTTTATATAACCCAATTCAAGCTGATAGCCTTTTAAAAGACAGGACTAAACGTGTTGGCAGAAAGCGAGCAAACTAGCTCGCACTGCCATTAAACATGTCCACAAGTTCTTGGGCATCCGGGTTGTAGTAAACATTAACCAGAACTTCAATTTTTTTATGTCCAGTAATTTTAGCAAGCACTTCAACTGGTAGTTTTCGAACTTTCACCATTCTTGAAATTGCTTCATGTCTTGTGTCATGAAAATGCAAATCATGAATATCTGTCTTGGCTTTTCTTTTTTCCCACATTTGCCTAAATGCATTTTCTGATTGTGGAATAATTTTTTCTTGGTCATGGTTAATTAAGTCAACAAGCTCTTTTGCAAAAGCAGATAAAGGTACATTTCGCTTTGTGCCATTTTTGGTTTTAGGTAAGTGTACATAACCATCATATATATCTGATTTACGCATATTTAATATTTCTCCACGTCTCATTGCAGTTTCAATCGCAAATAAGAATGACCAGGCGACATAGTGGTCTGACTGAGTCGGGATCTGCCCCACTTCGTAATTTAGAATTTTTAAAATCTTTTCAATTTCTTGTTGTGAAATTCTTCGATATCTTGAATCTGGCTTTGATGGCTTACTTATCTGCATCCATGGGTTTTCTGTAATCAAGAAAAGCTCTTTTTGAGCATATGTAAACATAGCTGAGTAGAGTGATATTTCTTTTAAGACTGTATTGTCAGAAACTTCTTTTAATCTTTTATTGCGCCAAGTAGTAAGCTGTTTTGGTGTAATGTCATAGATTAAAGTATTTGCTAGGTTGCCCACTTTCTTTTCGAATGACTTTAATTGGGTTAGGTTCCAAGCTTTACTGTCCGTATGCTTGCCAACATTATCATAATATTGATTGAATAAATCTAACCAAGTAATAGGCGGTTTAACAGGCTTACTATCTTCTGTACGCCCCGTCTTTAATTCTAATAACTTTATCGTTGCCCAGTGCTCACACTCCTTTGGTGTATCTCGTGTGCATGAGTAGCGCTTCCCATCGAACATAATTTCAATGCGATATGAATCACCTCTTTTTCTTGGCTTGGGTATTTTCATGTGTGGCATAAAATCTGGCGTAAACTTGGCGGAAATTATGCGGCATTTTCGTTATTTTTTACAGCATCAAAAGCATGTGCCGCACATTAGGCGTTAAAAAAGGGCTTACAAGTTATTGATAAAACATGTAAACCCTTGATAAATCTTGGTAGGTATATCCAGACTCGAACTGGAGACCTCTACGATGTCAACGTAGCGCTCTAACCAACTGAGCTATACACCTAGAATGGAAAGCATAATATTCATTTTTCAAAAGCAAAACAAGAGATTTGCCATTGAAAAAAATACAAATGAGCAGACTTTAAGCAAACTTTTTTCATTTTCCAAAAAAATAAAACGGCACATGGTTCAACCACATACCGTTTTGTTTAGCTGAATTTAACTCTCAATTTAACAAGGGCATTTCTTTAAAGTACCGCCTGCCGATGGATAACGCACATCAACACAATGACGATAGAAAGTCTTCGCATCCATAGGTGTTAAATCTGGATGATGAGCTTTCATGTGCTCCAAATACGTTTGATAGTCCGGCACGCCTACCATCAGTCGGAAGCTTTGCTGCAAACGCTGCCACAAGGTTGCTATACGCGACCAGTTCTTTGGAGAAAGTAATAGCTCTTTTTGCGAGAGCACTGTCATTTTGATGATTTTCGCAATAATGACAGTTCCATTTTTTGCAAATTTAAAATTCATCTTTATTCTCCTCGAGTGGTAACCACTTCAGGATCGGCATATACCGCAGGTGCTTCATTTACAGTCGGAGTACGACTCGCTAAAGCACGGCGAACAATACCAATTGAGGCAATAATCATGACAATCGAAACAATCATAAAGAAGCCACAAAGCGCAGCATTAATCTGATTCGACATCACAATGTTTTGCATCTCAGCAATAGTTTTGGCTGGTTTAATAATTTCACCGCGAGCAATCGCATCAGAGAACTTATGCGCTTGCGCCAAGAAACCAATTTTTGGGTTTTCGTGGAAAATCTTTTGCCAACCGGCAGTCATACAGGTTACGAACAAGAAAATAGTTGGGATAATCGTTACCCATACATATTTTTCTTTTTTCATTTTAAACAGAATGACTGTACCTAAAATGAGTGCCATAGAAGCCAGCATTTGGTTACCAACACCAAATAAAGGCCATAATGAGTTAACGCCACCTAATGGGTCAATCACACCTTGATAGACGAAGAAGCCCCATCCACCAACTGCAACGGCTGTACCAACCAAATTACCAAAGAATGAACCTGATGCTTTAACCGCAGGGATAACAATACCTACCGTGTCTTGCACCATAAAACGACAAGCACGAGTACCGGCATCTACAGCAGTTAAAATAAATAATGCTTCAAACAAAATGGCAAAGTGATACCAAAATGCCATCATTTGGCGGCTATTAAAAATTTCAGAAATGATATGAGCCATACCAATAGCAAAGGTAGGCGCACCACCTGTACGTGAAAGAATCGAGCTTTCACCTACTTCTTGAGCCAACACTGTCAACATTTCTGGAGTAACGACAAAACCTAAGTTACGTACAGCTTCTGCCGCAGACTCTACAGTTGTGCCGAGTACTGCCGCAGGCGCATTAATCGCAAAATATACACCCGGGTCTAAAACTGTCGCACAGATCATGGCCATGATCCCGACAAAAGACTCCATAAGCATACCGCCGTAGCCAATCACACGAATATCAGCTTCGTTATCGACGAGTTTTGGTGTTGTACCACTTGATACAAGCGCATGGAAACCAGAAATAGCACCACAGGCAATGGTAATAAATAGGAATGGGAATAAACTACCTGAGAAAACTGGACCTGTACCATCAATGAAGTGAGTGACAGCAGGCATTTTTAGTTCAGGTAATGCAATGATAATACCTACCGCTAAACCGAGAATCACCCCGATTTTAAGGAAAGTAGATAAATAATCACGCGGTGCTAACAACAACCAAACTGGCAATACCGATGCGATAAAACCATAAATGATGAGACACCAAGTGAGTTGTGTACCCGTTAAAGTGAAGAACTCACCCCAGTACGGGTCTGCTGCAACATGTCCACCATAGACAATTGCCAGCATCATTAAAACAAAGCCAATAATTGAAACTTCTGCAATACGTCCCGGACGGATAAAGCGCATATAAACGCCCATGAACAATGCAATTGGAATGGTTGCTGCAATACTAAAGACACCCCACGGACTGTGTGCAAGTGCTTTCACAACCACCAACGCCAGTACTGCAAGGATAATAATCATTACCCCGAGCGCACCGAGCATTACCACAACACCAGCAAAAGAGCCAAGCTCCTGCTTTGCCATTTCACCAAGTGAACGACCATCACGGCGTGTCGATATAAATAAAACTAAAAAGTCTTGTACCGCACCTGCCAGAACCACACCAACCAGTAGCCAAATGGTTCCCGGTAAAAAGCCCATTTGTGCTGCCAAAATTGGTCCGACTAGCGGCCCTGCTCCTGCAATTGCAGCAAAGTGGTGACCAAAAAGCACATATTTATTGGTGGGAACATAATCCAGACCATCGGCTAAACGATGTGCTGGGGTTAAACGTCTTGGGTTTAATTCAAATACTTTAGTTGCAATAAATAGACTATAAAATCGATATGCGATGCTATATACACATGCTGCAGCTAGTACAAGCCAAACCGCGTTAACATGTTCACCACGACTGAGTGCCAGCATCCCAAAAGAAATTGCACCTATAATTGCCACTAGGCTCCAGACCAGCTTGGAGGGAAGCGTAGATTTCGCTTGCATTGTGTCCATTCTTAACCTCTCAATAAATAACTACAGCATTTTTATATTGTTATGTACTGTTTCTCTTAATCCCTGTGACTCTACTCCTCCTTTTTCTTTTTTCCTCTTATACTTTCGCATAAAAAAAGGGATGATTTACATCATCCCTTCGATAATAGTGTATTTTTTAACTATTATGCACGCTCTAAATAATCGCCAGTACGAGTATCTACACGAACGCTTTCTTCTTGCTGAACAAATAACGGAACACGAACAACCGCACCTGTTTCAAGCTTAGCTGGTTTACCGCCACCACCAGATGTATCACCACGTACGCCCGGATCAGTTTCAACAATTTTTAATACAACGAAGTTCGGTGGGCTTACTGTTAAAGGTACGCCGTTGAACAACATAATTGTACATTTTTCATTTGAATCGTCTTTTAACCATTTTGCAGCATCGCCCATTGCAACTTTGTCTGCAGCGATTTGCTCAAAAGATACAGGATCCATGAAGTTCCACATTTCACCATCGTTGTATAGGTATTCCATTTCAACTTCAACGATGTCAGCTGCTTCTAAAGAGTCACCTGATTTGAAAGTTTTTTCTAATACTTTACCGGTTTTAAGGTTACGTAATTTTACACGGTTGAACGCTTGACCTTTACCTGGTTTTACATATTCGTTTTCCATGATAGAACATGGGTTACCATCAAGCATAACCTTAAGGCCAGCTTTGAAATCATTTGTAGAATAATAGGCCATGAAAGGCACACTCCAAACTTAACAAGTCAACTATGCGATATAATGCGTTGTTGCATTATCTTAATCGTGTCAAATGATAAACTATTTATACCAAGAGCAAAACTGGCAATCACAACTCAGTGACCTTATTACTGATCCTTCTGAACTGCTAAGCCTACTCGAGTTATCCTCAGATCAGCTATTATCGGGTGCGATTCTAGCTTCTGAAAAGTTTAAATTACGTGTGCCTCGCGCGTTCGTCGGAAAAATGAACGCTAAAAACCCACTTGACCCGCTTTTGCTACAGGTATTGCCTCATCATTTAGAACTTGAAGAACATCCTGAGTTTGTAACCGACCCTTTAGGTGAAGAAGCAGCAAATCAATTGCCGGGTGTATTACACAAATATAAGTCGCGTTTTTTACTGACTTTGACAGGTGCTTGCGCAGTTCATTGTCGTTACTGTTTCCGTCGTCACTTTCCCTATCAGGAAAATTTACCAAAAAATGACGATTGGCTAAACATTAAAAATTATATTGAAGCGAATCCCGACATTAATGAAGTGATTTTAAGTGGCGGTGACCCACTTACTTTGTCTAACCGAAAATTAGCACTTTGGTTGGAACGTTTATCATCTCTCAAACAAGTGAAGATTCTGAGAATTCATTCACGCGTTCCAATTGTTATTCCAAACCGTATCGACGAACAGCTTATTTCTTTATTAAAAAACAGTAGGCTGCGTATTATTCTGGTGGTACACTCGAACCATGCTTCTGAACTCGATGACTTTACTTGTTCAAAATTGTTGCAGTTATCTGACGAGCACATTACTGTACTTAATCAGGCGGTGTTGCTTAAAGGTGTTAATGATTCTGCCGAGACACTCGTTGATTTAAGTTATCGTTTATTTGAAGCTCGCGTTATGCCTTATTACTTACATGTTTTAGATAAAGTAAAAGGTGCACAACATTTTGATTTAATACCATCTGAAATAGATGCAATATATCAAGACGTGTTAGCGAGCCTACCGGGGTATTTGGTTCCTAAACTCGTCAGGGAAATTGCGGGCGAAAAGAATAAAACACCGCTTTTTGGGGCTACAACTTTTTGAGTTATATAATAAGTGATGATGAATAATGCACTTTCGGACATTTTTCACAATCAAACCGCACTTACTCGTGAACGGTTAAGCTTTTGTGAAGCCAATATTAAAGACCTTAATGAATGGGTTACTACCCTTTCTATTATGCAATTGGGTGATACCTCAAAGGCGTTATTTACAGCACTTTTGGAATTGAATGAATTAAATTGCAGTGAAACGCTTCGCTTCGATTTAATTCAAACACTTCACCCAACCATTAATAATGTTTTGGCGAGTCTAGAAAAAAACTTTTTTAACCAAGGTGTGATTAGTACAGACCGTAACGAGCACATTATTGAACTGGCAATGCTTCTACGTTGTTATTTTGCGAGTATTTATTTAAATATCGCAAGGACAAGCCACGGACAGCTACAAAGACAGAAGTTTTCTCTATTTTCATTTAAACAAAAGAAAAATTTGCAAACTGCGCGTATTTTGGCGACTTTCCATGCATTGCAGCAACTCACCAATCTTTTATATCAGCAGCACATGCTCTATAGCGAACCTGTCAAAGGTCAATGGTTAATTGCTCATGAACTTTATGAAACCGCAGTCCAATATAAATATCATTTAACCAATATTAATCATATTCAAGGCGTACAGCATCCTTTAGCCAATATTACACAAGCATACGCTCAGCTTATTTTATTAGATATTTTTAATACCAATCAGATTCGTCAATCGGAAATTCAAGCGCTATTCCAGTGTAGTTTTGACTGGGCACGTATGATTCAGATTTTACCTAAAGATAGTGCTTTAACTAAGTATGTGGTCGACCCGACTAAAGACCACCCACCGGTATATAACAAAAAACAAAGCTCAAATTTCAATCCAAGCATTTTTATTAGCACTCAAGCGTTGCTTGAGCATGTCACTGCCACCATGCATAAAAATGCTCAGTACATGTCTAAAAATGAAAAAATTTATTTGAGCCCTGCGTTAAAGTTTCACGTTCAAACCATTTTAGGCACGACCGCACAGCGCCGTCATGAACGTTATGAATATAATGCCGCTCTCCAAATTTGCTTCGGATTAACTACCGCACATTTTTATCTATCTAAAGCAAAGAACTTTGAAGAAACACTACAACTCAACAATAACTATAATTTACAAAGTGAGTCGAAAGTTTTATCAAACCTCGAGAAAAAAGAGCAACAAACTTCGTCTTACCAACGCTTAAGTCGTGAGAGTAAAACCATTTATCAAACCACAGTGCTTGATATCAGTGTTAATGGCTATCGTATTAAATGGTCTGGTGAAGCGCCTAAAAACTTACGAACTGGCGAATATATTTTAGTTAAAGAAACATTGCATGGTCAGTGGCGTGGCGGTGTGATTCGCTGGATTAAACAATCAACAGAAAAAAGTTTGGAACTGGGTTTAGAAATTCTTTCACAAGCCATGTTCCCTTGTGCTGTACATATTCAGGCTGAGCGCCATACTCGTAATTATCACCCTGCCCTATTATTACAAACTCAAAACTTAGAAGAAATACAAAACACGCTTATTTTACCGGGGTCTCAAATTTTTAGAGAGCAACAAACAATTCATTTACGATTGGGGACAGAAGAAATCAAAGTGTATCTACTCAAAGCACAACTCATTACTCAGAGTTTTATTCAATTTCAATTTGAACTTTTAAATGATCAGCAACAACATTTGCTTGATCAGTTCATGTTGAAAAAGAATAGTAACGCGAATAGTCAAGATTTATGGGAAGCATTAAAGTGAGAAACTCTTTACTATCTAAAAAGTTAAGACGTACTGAAATACGTTTACTCATTATTGATGATAACCAGTTACGTTATAACCAAATTTTAAATCTTTTATCGGGGAATCAATATCAAGTTAATGCTTTATTACTTGATGATTTAAAAAGTTTTGAAAAGCAGCTCAATACATCATGGGATGTGATTATTTTTGGCCGCGCGTACGATTTGAAAATTGAACAAACTCTCTCCCTCGTTCAAGCGTCAGAACAGCCGCAGCTTCCAATTTTACTTTTACAACCAGATGATTATCAAACACAGCAATACCAAAGCTATATTCAAAAAGGTATTTACGATGTAGTCCCATTAGAACCATTGGATTATTTCTACATCACCCTTGTTCGAACCTTATCGTATAGCCGCCTTTTACAAACGGAACAACGTTTGTTAGCAGAGCTTGATACCATTCATAGTCATACGCAAACTCTAGTCGACAACAGCCATAAAGCAGTCGCTATTTTTCAAGAAGGCATACATATTAAGGCAAATCCTGAATACCTTAATCTTTTTGGCTTTAAGCAAGAAGAAGATATTATTGGCTTGCCAATCTTGGATGTCTTACAACCTAACGATTTAAATATTTTCAAACAACGATTTAAGAAAATTTCTTTAGGTCAGTTTGATCAAGCTCGTTTCGAAATTCAAAGTCAGCATCAGGCTATTTCTGGTAATAATGCTTTGAAACTGGAATTTATTCCAAGCCAAGAAGAAGACGCTGTACAGCTGACCATCGATTATCAAGTTGATTTAAGCATTCCAGCAAACACGTCTCCATCTGAAAAAAGTGTCGGATTAAGTACGGCTTGGCAACAAATCAATCGACATTTATCAACCCATCCTGCGCAAGCAAATGCTGTAGTGTTATTTAAGCTCGCGCAATGCCCAGAACGCCTCTTTCAACAAGGTTGGCAGACGTTGGGACTATATTTCAATCAGCTTCATGGTTTTTTAAAAGACCATGCACAAATGCCAATTTTCCAAGTCGATTTGGGAACTTATGCTGGGATTTTACAAGCTGAAAATAGTTCAGTTTTAAATTCGCAGTTAACAAGTCTACAAACTTTGCAAAAAGAACATTTGTTAAAAGTGAATGAACAAAACTTCTCGGTACAGTTAAAGCTTGGCTATGCTCCGCTTAACCAACCACTCACTGAGATTTCTTTTAGCTCATTACTCAATGAAGCTGAAAAGCATAATCTACCTCAAGTTACCCCTCAACTTGAAATAGCACCTATTGAAGAAAAAATCGTTTCACCGACTGTTGAAACTGTTCCGCTAGATTTAACAATTGACCATTTCGAGGTGAGTTCTCAGTCATCTTTGCTACAGCAGTTAAAACAAAAACTTGCTAAAGGTGAGATACATCTGAAGTATCAGCAAGTGTATGACAAACATGATGAAGAAACTCATAACTATGAAGTGACGAGTGGCTTTATTGCTGATGAACAATGGCATGATTTAAACGACTTAGCTGACTTAAAAGAAGATGCTGAGCTTTCAATTCAAGTAGATCGCTGGATATTGGTTGAAGCATGTAAACAGCTTCACAATTTTATTGCTCAGTATCCTAAAGCAAGACTCATTATTAACCTTAATATTGATATTTTGCTGAAAGATAAATCATTCCCAGAGCTGATTTCAAAGCTGCTAACCATTATTGGTAGCAAACTTGAAAGTCCATTGATTTTGCAATTTTCAGAACAAGCACTTCAGCACTATCTTCCAACCGTTCAGCCGCTGATTGGTCGTTTACGCCAACATGGTGCAGAAGTTTCAATTCGAGATTTTGCTTCTTCTATGCATAGTGATTCAATTTTACAGCAGCTTGATATTCAGCTTGTAAAATTACAGTCTAGCAAAACGGATTTGTTAAGTTCAGATCAAGGTCTGAACAGCTTGCAAGAAAAGGTATTGAACTATCTGACTGTAAAACCAATTGGAATTTTATTAGCTAACTTAAATGATATGAACCTATTTGCAAATGCATGGAATGTGGAAGCACGTTTCTTACAAGGTGATTATTTCCAGAAAAAACTTGATCGCTTAACTGATGTACAAGACCAGTAATGGTCTTGTTATTTAAAAAATAAAAAACGGGCATAAGCCCGTTTTTTATTTCGTTCTGAAGTATTAACGCTTGATAGAGCGAGACATACCAGAGAAACGTTGTTTGAATTTGTCGATACGACCACCAGTATCTACATTCTTTTGTTTACCAGTGTAGAATGGGTGGCAAGCTGAACATACGTCAAGGTAAATAGTTTCTTTACCTAAAGCAGAACGAGTTTCGATTACGTTACCGCATGAGCAAGTTGCAACTAATTTTTCATATTTTGGGTGAATATCGGCGCGCATCGTCGATTACTCCTAATTGAAGAAAGGCTTAAGCTGTCATCGCAATTGATCACTCTCAATTAAATTGAGGAAAGCTTTTTCAAGCAGATCAACACCACAACAGACCATTCTTTTGGCCCACCGAAACCTCTAGGGTTAGAGCTAAGCACAACAAGTGGACAGCATTATACGCCATATAAATCTTTTTTGCGAATTAATCTTGGGATTTTGCCCAGTAATTTGCGATTACTCCACACACCATTAGCTGTATTTGGTGAAATATCATAATTGGCAAAACAATCATTCCTAACGGCTGACCAATAAATAAGATTTGTGCCATAGGTACACCACTTGCCAAGGTCTTTTTTGAGCCACAAAAGAAAACAGTGATCTGATCGGCACGGCTAAAACCAAAAGCACGCGGTAAATAAAGCGCAAGCAACATAATAATGGTGAGTAACACAGAACAAGCGAGTGCCAAAAGTAGTAAAGTTTTCCAGTTTACCTGATGCCAAAGTCCGGCAACTACTGCCCCGCTAAATGCGCCGTAAACCACCATCAAAATTGAGCCTTGATCAAATGCTTTTACAATACTTGGGACTTTTGCCATATATGGAAAAATATAGGGACGAAGTAATTGCCCTAAAACAAACGGCACTAACAGCAACAACGTAATTTCTATAATAGATGACGTAGGATCAAACCCATGCTGACTTTGCCCTAAAATAAAGAAACTCACTAAAACTGGCGTAATGAACATTCCTACCAAGTTTGAGAAAGATGCACTACATACCGCTCCTGCTACATTCCCTTTTGCAACTGAAGTAAATGCAATAGAAGACTGAACAGTCGATGGCAAAAAGCACATAAACAAAAAGCCCCAATAGAGCTGCTGCCCTAATAAGGGTAAAAGAATAGGTTTAGCCAATAAACCAAGAGCAGGAAAAATAAAGAACGTAATTGCAAATACCAGTAAATGCATTTTCCAATGCAAGATACCTTCAATGACTGCCTCACGAGACAGTTTGGCACCATGCAAGAAAAATAAAATTGCAATTGCGACTGTAGTTAATGTATTGAAATACTGCGCAGCTTGACCACTGACTGGAAAAAAAGTTGCTAGTAGTACCATGCCAACCAACAAAACTGTAAATCGATCAAGTGCCAAGAACTTCAGCATGTTCACATCCTATGATTATTTTAGATAAAGAAAAGCCCAGTTGATAAATTGACCATTTGGTCAGGTCTTCATCATACTGGGCTATAAAAATAAAGCTAGACTTTTAAGAGCAAAATCTTAAAGCACTTAAGTCATTTACTTAATTATTTCTTGCATCTGCATCTTGCTGAATGAGCTCGATTTTGTAGCCATCTGGATCTTCAACAAAGGCAATAACCGTAACACCACCCTTCATTGGGCCAGCTTCACGTACAACTTTACCGCCACGTGCTTTAATTTCTTCACATGCTTTGTAAGCGTCTTCGACACCAATTGCAATGTGACCATAAGCATTACCTAAATCATAACTTGATGTATCCCAGTTATGCGTAAGTTCAAGCACGGTATTATTTTCTTCATCGCCATAACCAACAAATGCCAGTGTAAAACGACCTTCTTCATAATCACGCTTACGAAGTAACTTCATTCCTAATACTTCGGTATAGAACTTTAAAGATTGTTCTAAATTGCCTACTCGCAACATTGTATGAAGCATTCGCATGTTTATTCACCTGCCTTTTCTGATTCATGTGTTTGATGATCTTTGAGTAGTTTTCCAACCCAAACCACTAAAATTAAGATTGGAATCCCGATCAGTGTGGTCATCAAAAAGAAGTTTGGGTACCCAATATTACTCACTATGGTACCCGAATATCCACCTAAAAGTTTTGGTGTAAGGGTCATGAGTGAACTAAAGATCGCATATTGAACAGCAGTAAATGACACACTGGTTAAACTCGAAAGGAATGCAATAAATGCTGCACCAGCAAGACCCGAAGCCATATTGTCTACAACAATTGCGAAGTAGAGCCATAGCGAACTGTAAGGCTTAATGACTTTACCGCTAATCTCAACTTCTTTACCTGACTGAGTGTCAATGTATGGTAGAGGCTCGATGTTTACATCTAATTCAGCTTTTGGTGCAGAATTTGAAGCGACTTCATATTGATGTGAAACTGATAATACTTTTTGGTTTCCTTCAACCACCGCAGCAGTCAGTTGCGTGGTTGGTGATGACAATAATTTTTGCATATCAATTGCCGCGTTAAACACGCCTTTTTGATCTGTCATTTTTGCATCAAAGTTTTGCCCATCCAAACTCACTACAATCTTTTGGTTAGGTGACAAAGCCTTGCCAAAGTACTGACCACGAACAACAACACTTCCCTCAGAAGATTTAGCAGTAATTTGGTCACTTCCCATTAAAGGTAAAATCTGTATAGGTGAATGTTCAGCATGCGTTGTTACTAATGGTTGAACTCGGACTATGGTCTCTGCTTGTTGACCTTGCAAAGCATAGCCTGCTTTAACATCAATTTGTTTTGTGCCATCGAAAGTAGAACTTGGGACTTTAACCTTCCAATACCCTACTTCATCAGGCTGAGCTTTATAATGTTTGTCTCCCACTTGAACATCAACCACATCAAGCGGTTTGCCAGATTTTACTAAACCAATGAAAATGAGGTTAGTAGAACTAGCTAATACGGCACCAACAAACATCAGTTTCATGATGTTCATGCGCTGTGCTAGTAGGCCACCTAAGAAGCCACCAACTAAGCTAAAGATAACGCCATAAACTTTTACTGCTTCGGCAATTTGCTCTTTGCTAAAGTTCAGGTCTTGATAAAAGACGTTTGAAATTACACCCGCAATAATGTCTGAAATACGGAAGAAACCGATCAAGAATAAAAGCACTAACGCAAGTTTGACACCATAACGTTTAAAGAAATCCAGAATTGGCGCAATCCAAGTTTCTTTTGCCATTTGCTGGTTTACAACACCCATTTTAACCAGTATGTAACCAACTAAAATGGCAGTACCTGTTGCGGTTAAAAATCTTAAAGCTTCTAAGCCAAATAAACTTGCACTATCTTGAATATTGCCAGCTTTTGAAATTGCCTCAGTAATTTGACCTGAATAAATATAAGTTAAAACAAACGAAATGACCGCTATAAAGAAGACTAAAACCAAACGGTAATAATCAGTAGTTTTATAGTTTTTATATACTCGGCTAACTGTAGGTTCACGAACAAGTAAGGTTGTAATAATACCGACCGACATGACTGCTGCCATTGTTAAGTAGGTGGTTTTCCAAGCCTCGTAAATATAGTTACCTTTCGCTGTTCCTAAATGTGCAGCTAAAAACAATGCACCAGCACCAGCCACAATCATACCTATGCGGTAACCCGCATTATAAGTAGATGCTAAAACTGTCTGCATTTCAGTTTCAGCTAACTCAATACGATAAGCATCAATGACGATATCTTGCGTTGCCGCCGAGAAGCCAAGTAAAACTGCACCTGCTGCCATTTGAACGAGATAACTATGACCTAAAGCTGGGTCGGCAAATGCCATCGTACAAATCGCAAGCACAATCAAACACTGTGCAATTAGCAACCAAGCACGTCTTCGGCCTAAAGCCTTGGTCAAGAACGGTACTGGCAACTCATCAATGAGAGGTGCCCAAACAAACTTAAAGGAATATCCCAAAGCTGCCCAACTGAAAAAAGTGACTGCACTTTTATCGATACCCGCTTCGCCTAGCCATAATGAAAGGCTAGAGAAAATCAATAAAATAGGTATTCCGGCAGAAAAACCCAGAAATAGCATAATTAATGCACGACGGTCTAAAAATGCTTTAAACGCCGAGACCCAACCAGAGGTTTGTGTGGTCATTCGTTTTTTATTTTCCATAAATTATAAATGTGCCTATTCAATCGCTTCTTACCATTCCTTTCAAGATTCTTTATGCAATCAAGTTTGGTTTTGATGATAAAAACGGCAAGTTTGCTTGATATTTTATGCTAAACCTGTATACCTTTAACCCTCAACCTTCGTTTTCTTTTGCTGGATACCAACAGTGACACAAAAACTTGATCAAGTGACAACTTCAACTTTATCACTCGCTAAAACAAACACCACAAACGTCACAATAAATGCATTTCCTTCAGCTCTTGAGCAACCTGATATAAAAATGACTTTAGATAAAACAGCCTTAAAACCGGAACAACTTACACATATTCCAGATTTTGAAAATATTCCAGCTTCAACAAAACGTATCAAACCACTCAATAATTTTTTAGGTCAAGACCGCGCTAAAGCGTCGGTAGAAGCGGGCATTTCTTTACCCTACTCAGGTTATAACATTTTTGCAGTAGGAACGGCAGGCTTAGGCAAACGCACCATGATTAAGCGTTTACTACAGCAACATGCCAAAACAATGCCAACTCCTGACGACTGGGTATATGTCTATAATTTTAAACACGCGCGTCAACCAATTGCCTTACGCTTCCCTGCTGGTCAAGGCACCAAGTTCCAACAAGCTCTTCATCAAGCTTGGCAAATTATTTTAAAACAGCTTGAACGTCGTTTTAGTGCCGAAACTTATCATAACCGTATTGAACGGATCCGTGAGGAAACTGGAGATGAACAACAACAAGCGCTGGTTGAGTTAACCAAAGAAGGTGAAGAGCTCGACTTAAAATTGATTTCTCGAAATGAGAAACATGGTTTTGTACCTGTACAAGTAAAAGACGATCAGGTGCAAGAGCTCACTCAAACAGAAATTGATGCTTTAAATACGAAACAACGCGCTGAAATCGCGGCAAATGTTCGCTACATGGATAAAAAACTTGAGCGTCTTGGTTTGCATTTAGGCGATTTAGAAGATGATGCACGCGACAAAGTTTCTGTATTAAATCGAGATATTGCGACTCAAGTGGTTATGCCACGAATAGATTTAATTTTAAATAAATATGGCCAAGTGAAAGGCCTTGAAGATTATTTAAAGCAATATGCTCAAGATGTAATTGAGAATGTTGAACTCATTTTAGAGCAAGAAGAAGACGACTTTGCTCCTGCTATGTTCAATCGCGTACCAGCACGTTACCAAGCAAATGTGATTGTCTCAAATAAACCAAACAGCGGTGCTCCGGTTATTTTTGAAGATTTCCCAACGCACTACAACTTACTTGGTCACGTTGAGCAACTTACTCATAACGGTACAATTACCACAGATTTTACTCTCATTCGCCCAGGTGCTCTTCATCAAGCGAATGGTGGTTTTCTAATGCTTGAGGCAGAGCAATTACTTGAACAACCTTATGCATGGCAAGGTTTAAAACGTGCCTTAAAATCAGGCCAACTCAAGCTCTCTTCTCTTGAACACATGTTGACGTTAACGGGTTCTATCTCGATTGAGCCTGCTGCGGTTCCACTGGATATTAAAGTGGTACTTATGGCAGAGCCTGAAATTTATTATGAAATTTTAGAAGTAGAACCAGAGCTTGGTAGCGTATTTAAAATACGCGCAGATTTTACCGATACATTACAACGTAATGACGAAAATGAACAAGCTTACATGCAGTTAATTGCTGACTATGTTCAAGCCGACAAACTACTTCCATTTGACCGTAGTGCTTTAGCTGCTTTACTTACCGACTCAAGCCGTCAAGCAGAAGATCAAAGCTCGCTGTCGTTACATGCTTCAACTTTGGGTGACCTGATTCGTGAAGCACATCATCATGCGTTTAAAGCCAATGAAAAACTTGTAACTGATCAGCACATTAACCTTGCGCTACAACATAGGCAGTATCGATTAGGCTATTTAAGAGAGCTTTATTGGCAGGATTTATCACGCGGAACTCAGCTAATCGAGACTTCTGGTCATCGTTTAGGTCAAATTAATGCCCTCTCTGTTATTCACTATGCAGATGTCGAGTTTGGTTTACCTTCACGTTTGACTGCATCAGTCTATCAAGGTGGCGGCGATATTCTGGATATTGAGCGTAGTGTAGAGCTTGGCGGTTCACTGCATGCTAAAGGCGTTTTACTTATGTCGAGCTTCTTGAAAGCTCACTTTGGTCGTGAACAGATTTTACATTTTTCTGCTGCGCTTGCATTTGAACAAAGCTATGGCCAAGTAGATGGCGATAGCGCCACGGTTGCCGAACTTTCTGCGTTAATTTCTGCAATTAGCCAAATTCCAATTGATCAATCATGGGCGATTACAGGTTCTATGAACCAGTTAGGTCAGGTTCAACCCATTGGCGGTGTAAATGCAAAAATTGAAGGCTTCTATGATGCTTGTAAATTACAAGGTTTAACGGGTAAACAAGGTGTCATTATTCCACGTCAAAACATGCAGCATTTAATGCTACGCCAAGATGTAATTGATGCGTTACAAAGTGGTCAATTCCATATCCATGCGATTGATACCATTGATCAAGCACTTGAAATTTTAATGGCTCGCCCTGTTGGTACACTAGATAAGAAAGGTAGATACAGCAAACATTCAATTTACGCTGCCGTAATGGAACAGCTTGAATATTGGCAAGCGATTGAAGATGGCGAAGAAATTGAAGAGGAGCCAAAGAAGAAAAAGAAAAATAAGAAAAAAATTAAGAAGCACGAAGAGCTCACCGCAAATGATCTTCCACAGGAAACTCAGGAAGAAGTTGCGACTCTCAAGCAAAAATAACACTCATATAAAAAGGGCTTGTAATCACAAGCCCTTTTTATGCATCAATTGAAAGTTAGCGAACGATCTGCATCGCTCGCCCACCAGCCAACTGACTAAAATATTGTTTAAGTGCTTCAACACAGCGTTGAATTTTCATTGGCTGTTGATCGTGTTTGGCAATCTCTGCATACAAAGTAAAAGCTGGCAGTTTCCAATCTGGTAAGATTTCAATTAAAGAACCAGCTTTCAATTCTTTTTGAGCATCTAAATATAAAATTCTAGCAATACCATGTCCTTGCTGACATAAGGCTTTAGCAACTTGCAAATTATTGCTTTGCAAACGGCTTGCCATTTCAATATGCAATTTTTCACCAGTTTTGGCATGTTGAAAATGAAAACTGCGTGATTCATTCATTGCATTGATTGAAAGCAACTCATGGCTGTTTAAATCGTTTGGATGCAAAATCGGGCTCGATTGATTGAGATAGCTGGGAGAGGCTACCAAAATCTGATCTACAAAAGCCATAGGAACGACAGAACTACTCTCTTCTACTGGTGTAGAACTCATACGCACTGCAACATCAATTCGTTCTTCAATGAGGTCAATATAACGATGACCTACTTCAAAATGAACAGATAAACCGCGATGAGCTGACATCCAATGAGATAGAGCAGGAATAATGTGCTGAACCGCTAAGTCGGGTGTGCTTGCAATCCGCAAATCTCCAATCAAATCATCTCGCAATTCATTGATTCTGATTTTGCCTCTTTCTGCAGCTGCCAACATTTCTTGACAACTTGAAAAAAAAGCCTGTCCGGCCTCTGTCAAACTAAGTTTCCGAGTAGAACGGTGTAATAAAATTACATCCATTTCATGCTCAAGAGAACGTATTTGCTGACTTACAGCACTTGTTGTAATGCCTAATTCACGTGCCGCACCACTAAATGAACTTTTTTCAACCACACAAGCAAAAACACCCATCGCACGAAGCTGATCTAACATAGGTTTCCTCAAATCTAATTTTAAATTTATAAAAAATGCTTATTGTTGTAATGAAAGCAACCAATTACATTATACGAGGAAACCTATATTTATTGCATTAGCTAATTAGGTAAAAGATTTGCTGGGTTGATTGGTTTACCATCAAGGCGAATTTGGAACTCAAGCATAACTCTCGACGCACCTGAAGAGCCCATTTCTGCAATCTTTTGACCTGCGGTTACATTGTCTCCACTCTTCACCATCATCTTGCTATTGTGGGCATACGCACTGATATAGCCATCAATATGTTTAATTAAAACTAAATTACCATATTCTTTTAAGCCATCGGCTGCGTATACGACTTGACCATCTGCTGCCGCATAAATTGGATCACCTTGATTACCGCCATAACGAATTCCTTTGACATTATTCGCCAAATTAAACCCTTGAATCACTGGTCCGTTATTTGGTTTGATCCAACGTAAGCTTGAACTTGGAATAGCAGTTCCCACTGTTGTATTGGTGGTTGGTGCAACTGTTCGTGGTGGGGTTGTTGGTGGCGCCGTTGTTGTCGTAGTCGGTAATGCTATTGTTTGGCGCTTAATTGGTTCAGGTTGCGCCATGACTTGTGTCGACACGGTTCTTGGTGAAGAAGATTTCTTTAATCGTAATGATTGATTAACATAAATACGATACGGTGGAGCAATGCCATTCATTTCAGCAATACTGACATAGTCCAGACCGTAACGCATTGCAATACCACTTAAAGTATCGCCCGAACGAACTGTATAATAGTTAGGAGCCGTCGCATAGCGAGAACTATTATTAATTTGTGGTCTAGAAGCACATCCTGCCATTGCAACAGTAAAACCCACAGCTAAAGACAACATCATAATTTTCATTATTTTGTCTCTTTGAATATGCAATCTGCTTTGTTGCTCAGTTAAATGCATCGATCTCCCTCACTAAATGCTACAAATCATTTCGGCTAAGAGTACCAAAAAAGTAAGACGAAACATGTTCCTCTTTTTCTTTATTCACAAAGTTATAACATTCGACCTAGATTATTCGCCCAAACTGGCCTGTAAATCCTCTAAAACCGCATAGTTTGTTGCATCCATCTGAATTGGAGTTACACTCACAAAACCATTTGCAACTGCAAAAAAGTCAGATTGAATCTGGCTAGCAATACGCTGTGGGTCAGTAACTGCCTCACCTGCTAGACCAATCCAATAAACCTGTCTTCCTCTTGGGTCGACATGACTGGTGATTGGTTTAGATTGAGCACGGCGGCCTTGATAAGTAATTTGAGTCCCTTTAAGCTGTGGCACATCCGGAATATTAATATTAAAAATATGTCGCGGTGGTAGCGCAGGTAAACCTTTGGCAATAAAGTCATGCACCCACTTGGCTGCTTGCGCATAATCATCTTTATGATTGTATGAACGTACATCCGACCCAGCTAAAGAAACTGCAATTGCAGGTTGTTTCATTAAGCGGCCTTCAAACGCAGCACCGACTGTTCCCGAGTACAGAACATCGTCACCTAGGTTTGCGCCACTATTGATTCCACTCACAACCAAGTCAAATTCGAAATCGAATAGACCATTCATAGATAAATAAACGCAATCCGCTGGTGTTCCATTCACAGCCCACACATCTTCGGCAATTTGAATAGGACGTAAAGGACGATCAAGTGTTAACGCACTTGAAAAACCACTTCTCTCACTTTCTGGAGCAACCACGACAACACGGCCTAATGGTTTTAACGCTTCAGCTAAAGCTTGTATACCTGGTGCAAAGACACCGTCATCATTCGCAATTAAAATATTCACTAAAAATCTTTCTCGACAAATAAACCCGAAGGTTTTCTCAATTGAATTATTTGTTGAATTATATATATTTATGCCTCCATAGCATTATAAAATTGTGAAAAAATGAAAACTTTCGCTCCTTTTTTTCAAGTATTGGGGATCAGTATCACACTGTGTACACAGACGGTTTTTGCTGATGAGGTTATCTCGACACAAGAAGCTGATAGCTTAATTAAAGATGACATTGCATCTACTCAAGTTTTACAAGAAATTTGCCCGACTTTTGTTGGTGCAAATAAAAATCTTGAAACCAATACTAAAAAGATTATTGCAATGTACCTTGGCGGTTATTCCAATAAATCAATCACCTTCTCTGCGCTGCAAAATGATTCAGAATATAAAACCCTGCTAAATGAAGCTCGTCAGGCTGCAAAAGAAATGGATCACCATGAACAACATGAGCTTTGTGAAGAAGTGGTAAATTACAAAGACTAAGCCTATTTCACTTGATATGCTTTTCTTTAAAAGGTTTTCTGTTGATGTAAAGCAGAAAACCTACATAACAATACATTTTTTCCATTTTTTTAGCCCTTAAATTGTTTAAGCTATCGGCATATTTCAAATTTTTGTTTCAGGTTATCCATGTTTATGAAAAAAAGCTTAGTTCAATCTCTTTCTGTTGTTTTACTTATGACAATGGCAACAGTGGGTTATGCTGCTGACAAGAAAAAACCAACTGAAAATGAAAATGTTGTTGAAGTTACCCCAAATAAAGGCACTACACCGGAAGAGTTAGCAGCAATTCAGGTACTTTCTGAAATTTGCCCAAGTTTGATTGGCAAAAAAGATGCAGAATTTGCTCAAGGTTATGAACGTCTTGTAAAAGACTATTTGCCAAATGAAGCAGACCCAGTTGCAGCTTTAGAAAAACGTACAAAAGACAAAAGTTTCAAGAAAGTCTTAAAAGAAGCGCGTAATGATGCAAAAGCTGCTGGTAACGAGCAAAATACGTTAGTTTGTCAAGACGTAAAAGCTTATCAATCGCAAAACTAAATTAGTTAAAAACTCTCTAGTTACAATACTGTTCGAAAAAGCCGACTTCCCCCATAGAAGTCGGCTTTGCTTTGTCCTAAAATGCTAGGTTCTTCTGCTTCATACAAGATATTGGAATTACCTAGAATGACTCGAAAAAGCGCTATTGCTGCACTCCTCCTCTTACCAAGTTTTTCTTATGCAGCAACTGTCTTATCAGCTCCGCCAGAATTAAATAATAAGTCTTATGTATTAATGGATTACGAGACAGGACAAATTCTTGCTTCTAAAAATGAAAATGAAAAGCTTGCTCCTGCTTCTATGACTAAAATGATGACAAGCTACATCATTGAACAAAAACTATTAAAAGGTGAACTTACCGAGAATGAAAAGGTTCGTATGAACGAATCTGCTTGGTGTAAAGGCAGTAGTTCCGAATCATGTATGTATGTTCCATTAAATGGTACAGCAACTGTTTTAGAGATGCTTCGAGGTATTATCATCCAGTCTGGTAATGACGCATCAAAAGCAATGGCTGAGCATATTGCTGGAAATGAAGGTACTTTTGCTCACCTGATGAATCAGGAAGCAAAACGTATTGGCATGACCAATACCCAATTTATGAACTCTACGGGTTTACCTGCAGAAGGTCATTATTCAACTGCAAAAGATATGGCAGTTTTAGCTCAACATATTATTAAAGATAGCTCAAGATACTATCCAATTTACTCTGAGAAAGAGTTTACATTTAACGGTATCAAACAAGGTAACCGTAATGCTTTACTTTACACAGACCCAAGTGTTGATGGCCTAAAAACAGGTCATACCGATGAAGCTGGTTACTGCTTAACAACTTCAAGTAAACGCGGTCCAATGCGTTTAATCTCAGTGATTTTTGGTACCAATAGCGTTAATGAACGTGCAAACCAAACACGTGCATTATTGTCTTGGGGTTTTGCAAACTTTGAAACTGCAAATGTTCAACCTGCAAATCAAGTTCTTGCGAAAGCTAAAGTATGGTTTGGTAAAGAAAATGAAGTTCAAATTGGTTTAGCAGAGAACTTTAACGTTACTATGCCTAAAGGCAAAGCAGGCGGCATTAAAACTCAATTGGTTGTTCAACCAAATTTAAATGCGCCTCTTCAAAAAGGCCAAGTGGTTGGTAAACTTGTTGCAAGTTTAGATGGCAAGGTCATTGCTGAAAAACCTTTAGTTGCATTAAAACCTGTTGAAGAAGCAGGCTTCTTTGCACGTATGATCGACCATATCAAACAATTCTTTAGCAACTTATTCTAATTTTAGAGTAGTTGGATTAAGCACTCATGCTATTAGCTTGAGTGCTTTTTTATTTTATAATTTGATTAAATTTTATTTTGATACTTCTTATGACAAAAAACATCCGTCCCTATTTAGATCATCATCCACAAATTGATCCAAGCTGTTACATTGATGATATGTCAGTGGTTGTTGGTGATGTGAAATTGGCCGAAAATGTTTCAGTTTGGCCTTTTGCAGTCATTCGCGGAGATGTAAATAGCATTCAAATTGGTAAAAATAGTAATGTACAAGACCATTGTATGTTACATGTCAGCCATAAAAATGATGCAAAACCCAATGGTTCCCCGCTTATTATTGGTGAAGATGTGACTGTAGGTCATCATGTTACTTTACATGGCTGTACCATTGGTAACCGCGTACTAGTTGGTATCAATACCGTTATTTTAGATGATGTTGTTATTGAAGATGACGTGATGATTGGTGCAGGCAGTTTAGTTCCACCTCGTAAAGTCTTAAAAAGTGGTTATTTATATGTTGGAAGCCCTGTACAGCAAGTACGTCCTCTAACTGAAAAAGAATTGGCATTTTTACCTTATTCAGCAAGACATTATGTAAAAGTGCAAAACAACCATAAAGATACCCAAACAAATTAAAATGTACTGAGTTTTTTCAAACGATAGCGTTTTACGTTCCTCTATCGTTTGTAAGATCACCGTAGCCAAAAACCCCTAAATTTCGTATCATACGACTTTTAAATTCATGGTGCTTTTTTATGGCCGCATGGACTCCTCATGTCACTGTCGCTACAGTCGTAGAAAAAGATGGACGCTATCTTTTTGTTGAAGAACATAGCGAAGGTTTTGTACACACAGTGTTTAATCAACCTGCTGGTCATGTGGAATGTGGTGAAACGCTAATAGAAGCTGCCATTCGTGAAACTCTTGAAGAAACGGGTCATCATGTTGAGATAGATGCTTTACTTGGCATTTATACATATACTCCACCCATGTTTCCGGATCGGACTTACTATCGCTTCTGCTTTTTAGCGCACGTCACTCATGTCGAAAGCGACCCTAAACTTGATACAGGTATTGTTTCTGCTGTCTGGATGACTCTAGATGAGCTTCAAGAATCTGCCCGTGCTCGTAGCCCTCTGGTGATTAAAGCCCTTGAAGATGCTATAAAAGGTCACCATTATCCTTTAGCTCTTATTTATGAGCACCCTTTCTCTCCCTCATTAACTTCACATTTGGATGCCTAGTCCTATGCAACAACGTGTCATCGTCGGTATGTCTGGTGGCGTAGATTCATCTGTTTCTGCGGCGCTTTTACTTCAACAGGGTTATCAAGTTGAAGGTCTTTTCATGAAAAACTGGGAGGAAGATGACGGCACGGAATACTGTACAGCAATGGAAGATTTAGCCGATGCTCAAGCAGTAGCTGACAAAATAGGTATTAAACTCCATACCGCAAACTTTGCTATGGAATATTGGGATCGTGTATTTGAACTTTTCTTAGCTGAATATGCAGCGGGCCGCACCCCAAACCCAGATATCTTATGTAATAAAGAAATTAAGTTTCGTGCATTTTTAGACCATGCCATGACTTTAGGCGCAGATTTTATTGCAACAGGTCATTATGCTCGTCGTGCTGAAACTGCTTATAACTCTAAAGGTGAAGCATATGCACCTTTATTACGTGGTTTAGATAACAACAAAGACCAAACTTATTTCTTGCATGCAGTGCATGGCCGTGAAATTAATAAAACCCTATTCCCCGTTGGTGAAATTGAAAAGCCAGAAGTGCGTAGAATTGCCGAAGAACTGGACTTAGCAACGGCGAAGAAAAAAGATTCAACTGGTATATGCTTTATCGGCGAACGCCGCTTTAATGACTTCCTTAAACAATATTTACCCGCTCAACCAGGTAAAATCGTGCTGGATAACGGTAAAGAAGTTGGTGAACATCACGGTCTGATGTACTATACGCTCGGTCAGCGTGGCGGTATTGGTCTTGGTGGACTAAAAGGTGCAGCAGAAGGTGCATGGTTTGTACTTCATAAAGACCTTGCCAACAACCGATTAGTTGTAGGTCAAGGACATGAACACCCACTTATGCAAAGTACACAGCTTTGGAGTGAGTCAATTGACTGGGTAGCTGGAGAACAACATATTCCGACTGAAGGATTACGTTGTACTGCCAAAACACGCTATCGCCAACCTGATCAGGCTTGCACAGTGTTTATTGATGAAAATAGTGAACACGGTATTCGTGTTGAGTTTGATGAACCTCAACGCGCAGTCACACCTGGCCAAAGTGTTGTATTTTATTCGGATGAAGTTTGCTTAGGCGGGGGTGTGATTCACCATACAAATGCCCCTACACCAGATTTTATTTAAGGGAATGGATGGCATGGTGGAGTTACCCTTTCAACAATCACAAGCCTTGAATGTTCGCCAAAACCGTGCCCTTGCTTTGGCTGGGGTATTCCAAGCGACCCAGCTTACGCATATGACTGCCATGACTGGGCAACAAAGTATTGGTGAAAGCGGTAATTTCTATTTTGAGTTATTAATAAAGGCGAGTTTAAATATTCGCCCTACAATAAATAATAATAGTGTTCAGACTTTAGATTTTTTTAATCAACTGGCTGATATTTCATTAGGTCTTAAGACACTCGAAAATTGTATTACTCAGCCTTTTACCAATGCGCCTAAATCTCGTTTGCCTAAAATGCGTAGTGCAAAACTTCCCATGTCTTATGCGATGTCACTTTTGCAATTAGAAAAAAAGGTCTATAGCAATCCTGAATATGTAGCGATTATTGAAAAAGCACAGCAGAAAATTTTAAAACAGCTTTCTTTTTTCGATAATAACTATTTACACCCAAGTATTTTAGCCAATTTGGCGCAAACCTATGTAGATACCGCTGGGCAAATTAATCCACGTATTCTTGTTCGTGGTAATGCTGAGGCATTTAAAGATACCAACCATACTAACCGTATTCGTGCTTGTCTGTTTACAGGGCTTCAAATGGCTCATTTATGGCGACAACTCGGCGGTAGTTCATGGAACATGATTTTTAGCAAACGTAAATTGCTACAGGATATTCAAGCACTTGCTCGTTTACAGTACCAAGTTATCTAACGCTGTAACGAGATTATTTTTGTTTTATGTTTATTCCAGCATTAAGGAATCGTTATGAACGCTTTAACCGCACTATCACCATTAGATGGACGTTATGCCAGCAAATGTGATGCGCTACGCCCTTTTCTTTCTGAGTTTGGTTTAATTCATGCTCGTGTCACTGTAGAAGTGCGTTGGTTACAAGCGCTTTCTAACCGTCCAGAAATTATTGAAGTTGCTCCTTTCTCAACTGAAACAAATGCGGCTTTAGATGCAATCGTAAGCAACTTCTCTGAAGAAGATGCGAATCGCATTAAAGAAATTGAGCGTACAACTAACCATGACGTAAAAGCAGTTGAATATTTCTTGAAAGAGAAAATTGCTGGTATTTCTGAATTACAAAATGCTGGTGAGTTTATTCACTTCGCTTGTACATCAGAAGACATCAACAACTTGTCTCATGCGCTTATGCTTAAAAACGGTCGTGAAGTTTTAGTATCAAGCATGAAGCAAATTTTAAATGCAATTTCTGCTTTAGCAACAACTCATGCTGAACAACCTATGTTGTCTCGTACACATGGTCAAACTGCTAGCCCAACAACTTTGGGTAAAGAAATGGCAAACGTTGCATATCGTTTAGCTCGTCAAATCAAACAGTTTGAAAATGTTGAGTTACTAGGCAAAATCAATGGTGCGGTAGGTAACTACAATGCTCACCTTTCTGCTTACCCAGATGTTGACTGGGCTGCTCACGCACAAGCTTTTGTTGAATCTTTGGGTTTAACATTTAACCCATACACAACTCAAATCGAGCCACACGACTACATGGCTGAGTTGTTTGATGCATTACGTCGTTTCAATACGATTTTGATCGACTTTAACCGCGACGTATGGGGTTATATCTCTTTAGGTTACTTCAAGCAAAAACTTAAAGAAGGCGAAGTTGGTTCTTCAACTATGCCACACAAAGTTAACCCAATTGACTTTGAAAACTCTGAAGGTAACTTAGGCATTGCAAATGCAGTGTTGGCTCACTTAGGCGAAAAATTACCAATTTCTCGCTGGCAGCGTGACTTAACTGACTCAACTGTACTTCGTAACATGGGTGTTGGTTTTGCTCAAAGCTTAATTGCTTTTGATGCTTGCTTAAAAGGTGTTGGCAAACTTGAGCTTAATGCAAATCGTTTAAATGAAGATCTTGACCAAGCTCAAGAAGTTCTTGCAGAGCCAATTCAAACAGTTATGCGTCGTTACAACATTGAAAAACCATATGAGAAGTTAAAAGCTTTAACTCGTGGTCAAGCAATGACTCGCGACATGATGGTTGATTTCGTAAATGGTAACGAACTTGCTCAAGTACCAAGCGAAGAGCGTGCTCGTTTAGCTGAGCTTACTCCTGCAACTTATACGGGTAACGCAGCTGAACAAGCAAAACAAATTAATGAATTAATTAGTAAAATCTAATTAAAAAGTTAATCAAAAGCGAAGCCTAGGCTTCGCTTTTTTATTACACTTATACTCATCAAAATAAAGTTTTCCATAAAATGATCGAAAAAAATTTTCAACTTAAACACTATATTGCAATCAGCCTGCTTTTGATTGCCATTATTGTTTCAGGTATCAATCCTCTGGAGTTTGAAGCTTACTTACTTCATCAATCCGGCACTGTTTTAATGCTGATTTTACTTTTTATTATTTTCAAAAAAATTGGTCTCGATTTTTTAAGTTTTTGTTTTTATTTACTGTTTCTTTTAATACACGTAATTGGTGCTCATTATCTATATTCATACGTTCCGTATAACGACTGGATTCAGCACATCTTTCATTTTAATTTAGATGAATACATGGGTTGGTCTCGCAATATGTATGATCGACTTGTGCACTTTTCATATGGTGCTTTGCTCTACCCTCTTATTTATCGCGTTTTTCAAGTTTGGTTGCCGACTGCACGTCCGTTTTCCCTATTTTTACTTGTAGTTCAATTCGTGATGGCATCGAGTGTTTTTTATGAACTGATCGAATGGCTCATTGCTATTGGCTTATCACCTGAACAAGCTGAAAATTATAATGGGCAACAAGGCGACATGTGGGATGCCCATAAAGACATGTTACTCGCCACAATTGGATCAATTGTTTATGGAGTTATTACTCTTATAACAACACCGAAAATCAAAAATTAGCCATAAATAAAAAGCGCTCATTGAGCGCTTTTATATTTTACATAGAGTCTTTTAAACAACCGGATAAGTCTGTTCTAAAATATTTTGCAAAGGTGAAGAAGTCGTATTTGGTAAAATTTGATCAAGATTTGTTGTCTGGTCAACTGAAGTATTTACATCAGTTTGTTCAGGTGCTTGTGTAGGCTTTAATGCAGTCGATGCTAAAAGCTTTGCCACTGGATCTGAGTCACTCGCAGAAGAACTTTTCAATAAATCATCTATAGGAACAGTTTTCTGCTGGGTATTGGTCTCAGGTGTTGTATTTTGTGCGACTTTTAAAGTACTCAGTCCAACACTATCTGCTAAAGCTGGTTCATGTGTACCCAACGTATCTACTGAGGCATCAGCTAAACTTGCAGTTTTCGGTGCAACTACATAAAAGATAAATGGAGAGCTTGCTTCACTCGTAAGCCCTGCCGCATCAGTTTGAGTCAAAGTAATGCTATGCTTACCCAAAGCTAAGTCTTTATCAAATGTAAATGTCCATGATTTACCAGTTGATACAGTCACTACTCCAATTGCAATACCATTATCATAAATCGTAAGCGTCGCATTTGCCTCACCTGAACCTGTAAGTTTTGGTCTAGCATCATCCGTTTCTGAGCCAGATCCAATAGTGCCTTTTACATCCCCTACATCATCTTCTGCGCTATTTAATATAGGTTTTGTTGGAGGAATAGTATCTTTCGTACCCACAATATCGAAGCTTTCAGATCGGTTTCCAGCGTTATCGATGGCTGAAACAGAACCATGATTGTTATCAGTTAATGCTGGTGAAATGCTAATAGTAAATTTTCCATTCGCATCTGCTGTTCCACTACCAATAACCTTACCTGTCACATCTTTTATTTCAATTTTGGCATTTGCTTCGGCTGTACCAGTTACCGAATTACCATCTGCATTAATTTGAGCAGTTGGTTTATCCGGTGCAATCGAATCAGAACCTGGTTTAATTTCGATAGGCTTTGACGTATTGCCTGCTGCATCTTCAACAACTACTGTCCCTTTTTGAGACTCTTTTAAAGCAGGCGACAGCGTAATTTGAAACTCACCTTGGGCATCCGCCATGCCAGTTCCAATGACTTTGCCATCTGCATCTTTAATTTGAACTTTTGCATTTGCTTCGGTTTTACCATGTATTACCGACCCTTCTTTGTTAACTTCAACAAAAGGTGAAGCTGGTGGTACAGTGTCTTTACCCGCAATAATTTTAACTTCTTCAGATTTATTACCAGCAGCATCTTCGGCAACTACTTTGCCTCCAGCTTCACTAGTTAATGGTGGAGTAATTTTTAAAGAATAAATACCATCTTTATTTGCAAAAACAGTTCCTAATACTTTGCCAGTGGCATCATAAACTGTGATTTTTGCATTTGCTTCAGCCTTACCAGTTACCAATGTTCCATCATCGTTCAATTGAGCCTGTGGAGCATCTGGGGCAATTGTATCTTTTGTTCCTGTTACAACAGTCGCTTTTGAATTATTTCCAGCTCCATCCTGAGCAATAACATTTAATTTATCACCATTCACGAGTGGCTTATCTAATTTAATCGTGTAGTTACCACTTGCATCTGCAACACCTGATGCAACCGTATTGCCTGCAGCATCTTTAAGATAGATTTTTGCATTCGCTTCAGTTTTACCAGTCACTGTCACGGTATCATCAGCAAGCGTAGCTGTAGGAGCAGCAGGTGCGATTAAATCAGGCGCACTTGATGAATCCTCCTTATCATCTTTCTTAAAAGCCCAAAGATATAGTCCTTCCGCAGCTAAAACTGCTAGACCTGCTTTAAGTACGCTTCCCATTGAAAAACTTGGATCACTATCAACCGCGATGTTTGCAGCGGCTGGACTAGTACTGCCGTAACCTAAATCTGTAACGTGATTTAAGCCTTTATAGTCGATTACTTTACCTTGGGCATCGAATTGTGCTTCAACAAATTTTCCATGTTCAGTCGGAAAAACAAGGGAATGCTCTGTTGTATTTGTTGCTTCATTAAAGAAATTTTCTAAGACAATTGTCTCGCCATTCTTTAAGTGGATGACTAGGCGCCCACCCTGTTTTTCCATCGATGCAATATCTTTTTGACTGATACCAATTTGAATGATCGTAGGTTGATTCAAAATTACTTTATTGAGCTGACCATCTTGCAGAACGTCCAAACCCTTTTTGGATGCTACAATTATTCTTGTCATTATTTCCTATCCTGAATTTCAGTTATATTTTTAAATGTTTAACTTTTTAAATGAGTCATCTAAAAGCTATTTTATTGTTGCCTAAAATATCAAAATCACTTACCCATCACAATTCAATAAGTATATTTATCAATAATATTTTTTTTCTTTCCATTCAAAATATAACTAAACAGGACAGACATAAAACGTATATATTACATTCTTAAGTAAAAGTAGCTAAATCCACCTATAAGGACTAAAACAAATAAAGTCATATAATTCGTTATTTTCTTATCAGCAAGTGTCATCTTAAGCATAGTCCAACCCTGAAAGCGTTTCGCAAGTATGCTATTTAAAACAAGTGTCGAAAGATGCACGATAACTAAGGCTAAAAATAAGTTTGCGAAAAATGAATGTAAGTCTCTCAAAGAATAAGTAAAGTGCTCTGTTCCGTATCCAAGTGCTACAACAACAGGAATGAGTATGAAAATAAATACAATCGAAGCTTGAAATAGTCCAATGCTGAACAGTTGAATTGAATTTTTCGAAAAAATACTTGCTGAATTTGCATGACTAAATGATTTTTTAATTGCATTGAATGCCATACTGCTGCGCTTTTTTATGCCAAATGGTGCGCTATTTGAAACACGCGGGCTTAAAAAATGCCAAATAACTCGTATGATAATACTGATGAGAAGTATATAACCAAACATCATATGCACTTGATGTAGGTCTTCATTATCGCCTGTAAAGTAAGCTCCAGTAAAAGCAATCATAATAATGATGTGTAAAATTCTTATGAGAATATCAATATGCGACAAAGTCTTTGACATCATAAAACTCAAAATTTAGGAATTAACTCATACTTTGGCAATTGAAACTTAAACAAATATTAAGCAAATTCTTTTAATCATCGATATAAAAAGAGCACCCATTAAGGTGCTCTTTCTTTTATAAATATCTTAATTAAAATTTTGTATCACGCATTTGAACTAGCGTTGAATTCGCTTTTGCCAAAGTGTCTGCAACTTTATTCATTACCGCCGGAATCAGGCTATCCGCCATTTGAGCAGCTTGTAAACCCAACTTTTCACCCAAAGTTGCCTTTTTACGTGTGTTGATCACATAGACATCATGCTGAGGTAATAAAGCTAATAAATACTCATCAGAAGTTTCTAGTTTATCTACAAGGTTTAAATCAAGCGCATCTTGTCCATACCAATGCTCGCCTGTAGCAACTTTATCTACATTCAGCTGTGGACGATATTTCTCTACAAAGTGCTTAAACAAGACATGTGTTTGTTGTAGCTCTTCTTCAAACTTAGCTTTACCTTCAGGCGTATTTTCACCAAACATGGTCACAGTACGCTTATATTGCCCTGCTGTATAAAGTTCGAAGTCAACGTTATGCTGTTTTAAAAGACGATTGAAATTTGGAACCTGAGCAACGACACCAATAGAGCCAACAACAGCAAATGGTGCAGAAATAATTTCATTTGCAATACAAGCCATCATATAACCGCCACTTGCAGCGACTTTGTCGACACAAATCGTTAAATGAAAACCTGCATCACGTAAACGAACCAATTGAGCTGCTGCTAGTCCATAACCATGAACCATACCACCTGGGCTTTCAAGACGTACCACTACGCGGTCACGTCCAGCTTTAGCTGTAGCTAAAATAAGTGTGATTTCTTCACGAAGGTTTTCAACCGCAGATGCTTGAATGTCACCCTTAAAATCTAAAACAAAAATTTTCTGATTGTTCTTACGGCGGATTTTAGCTTCTTTCGCAAGTTGTTGAGCTAATTGTAAAAGCTCTAAACGACTTGCTGTGGTTTGTGCAATTTTTTTTCTCTGTTCATTTACACGTGCATTTAAATGACTAACACGTATTTCCGCAGGGAGTTTAGGCAAATGGAATAACATAAAATTCTATGCTCATAAGTTTGTCTTTATAGCCTTAAGATGTGGTTCTTTTGATTAAAATTCAATAGCGATTTTGCAAAATAGATTCATTTTCATTTATTGAATAAAAAAAAGAGCACAAGGCTCTTTTTCTTTTACAGCTATAAATTAACCGAAACGGCCAGTAATGTACGCTTCTGTTAATTGATGATCAGGTTGCGTAAATACTTTTTCTGTAGAGTTTACTTCAATTAAATCACCTAAATGGAAGTAAGCTGTACGGTCTGAAACACGTGCTGCTTGTTGCATTGAGTGCGTTACAATCACAATCGTATATTGATCAGAAAGTTCTGAAATAAGCTCTTCCACTTTTGCTGTTGCAATTGGGTCAAGTGCAGAACATGGTTCATCCATCAAAATGACTTCAGGACTTACTGCAATCGTACGTGCAATACATAAACGTTGTTGCTGACCACCAGATAAACCTGTACCTGGCTGATTCAAACGATCTTTCACTTCTTCCCATAAGCCCGCTTTACGCAAGCTATTTTCAACAATTTCTTCTAGGTCATATTTGTCACGTGCTAGACCGTGTAGCTTTGGTCCATATGCAACGTTATCAAAAATAGACTTAGGAAATGGGTTTGGCTTTTGGAATACCATGCCCACCTGAGCACGTAGCAATACAACGTCCAGATTTGGATCATAGATATTTTTATTATCTAAAGTGATCTTACCTGTTACACGACAACCATCAATCGTGTCATTCATACGGTTTAGAGTACGTAGGAAAGTCGATTTACCACAACCTGATGGTCCAATGAATGCAATCACTTCATTTTGATAGATATCTAAATCGATGCCTTTAATTGCTTCAAAGTCCCCATAGTAAACATGGGCATCTTGTGCACTAATTTTGATTTCAGTTGAGTTCTGCTTTTTTGAAGTTTGCGGTTCAAAATGCGAAACATATGAAGTGCCATGGTTCAGCGGCTTATCTGTAAATTGAGACTGTTCAGTATTCACTAACTTATCCTTTTCTAAGGAATTCGTAATATCAATAGTATTCATTATTTATCCTCTATTACCAACGCACTTCGAACTTTTTACGTAACCAAATTGCAAGGCTGTTTAAACCAATCATTAATGCAAGAAGTACGATAATCGCAGCAGCAGTACGGCCTTCGAAGAAGTTACGCAACTCATTACCCTGCCATAAGTAAACTTGAACAGGTAAAGCAGTTGCTTGATCAAATGGAGTGGTTGGAATACTTGCAACGAATGCACTCATTCCGATTAAAAGTAACGGCGCAGTTTCACCAAGGGCGTGTGCAACACCAATAATTGAACCTGTCATGATCCCTGGCATCGCCAAAGGTAAAACATGATGGAAAACGGTTTGTACTTTTGAAGCCCCCAAACCAAGTGCAGCTTGACGAATTGATGGTGGCACAGCTTTTAAAGAAGCACGTGTTGTAATAATGACTGTTGGTAATGTCATTAAACTTAGTACCAAACCACCAACGAACGGAGCCGACAATGGTAAGTGCATCCAGCCAATGAAAATGGCAGCACCAAGTAAACCGAACACAATTGAAGGAACAGCCGCAAGGTTATTAATGTTGACTTCAATAATGTCTGTAAGAAAGTTCTTTGGTGCAAACTCTTCCAGATAAATAGCACTCGCTACACCAATTGGGATCGAAATAATGATCACAATCAGCATCATAAATAACGAGCCCATGAATGCACCTGCAAGACCACTAATTGCTGGTGAACTACGAGAGTCCGGATTTGTAAATAAATTGGTATTAAATGTATTTTCGAGAATACCCTTTGCTTTCAAATCATCTGCAAGCTTACGAGTTTCCGGGTCAAGCTGTTGCTGGTCATCTGGTAATGAGCGGTCAATGTTACCTTTTAACCATACGTCTACGTTAGCATCGCCCAAGAAAGTAAGGTTCTCTTTTTTACCAATCAGCGATGGGTCAGCAAATACCATGTCACGTAAACGATAAGCTTCAGAACTTGCATAAAGGCTACGTAAGGAATCACGCTGTGACTCAAGTGAAGGGTCTTTAGCAACCATACCATTTACGATCAGGCTATCCCAATCCACCATACCCATTTTTGTTTGCCAATCGACATAACGTTCTTGGTAATGCGCCGGTGTTTCACCCTGAGTACGAACAGGCACAGGACCCGCATCAATCACTTTAGGGTCAAAGTAAACTGGAACATTCATGCTGGTTTGCCAAAATGCTGGTAAACCTTTTGCCAAAATACTACCGAACAATAGCGCAACGAATGCAAGACCAATAACAACTGCCGATAAACCAGCAATACGGAAAGCTTTTTCTTTACGGTGACGCTTCGCCAATGATTTTTCAATCACTTTTTTACGGCGATCACGCGCCTGAGCAGCAGCTTGTGGATCAAATACGTTCTGATCCATAGGAGACGATGTATTTGATGTACTCATTCGTATTGCTCACGGTATTTACGCACAATGTACAGTGCAACAATGTTTAATCCCAAGGTAATCACAAAGAGTGTTAAACCCAGTGCAAATGCCACCAAGGCTTGCGGGCTTGCAAAATCGGTATCGCCAGTTAACTGCTTTACGATGGTTACAGTCACTGTCGAAACAGCTTCAAACGGATTTGCATGTAGAAGTGGACTGTTCCCCGCTGCCAAAACCACAATCATGGTTTCCCCTACGGCACGCGATACAGCCAATAAAAATGCCCCAGTAATACCCGGTAAAGCTGCTGGTAAAACCACTTGGCGGATTGTTTCTGATTTGGTTGCGCCAAGTCCAAGTGAACCATCACGAAGTGCACGTGGAACTTGAGTAATAATGTCATCTGACAAAGATGAAACAAATGGGATAATCATGATTCCCATTACGAAACCTGCAGTCAAAGCACTGGTTGCGTTAATTTCGATACCAATATGAGCACCAACAGCTTTAAAGAATGGACCAATAACCATCATGGCAAAAACACCATAAACAATCGTTGGAATACCCGCTAAAACTTCAATGGTTGGTTTGGCCCATGAGCGTAACCATGGAGATGCGTATTCAGCTAAATAAATAGCAATCATTAAGCCAACTGGTACGGCAACCAATAAAGCAATACCACTGACCATGAGCGTACCCCATAGTAATGGTAATAAACCATAGCTACCTTCTGCATTACCTGAAGTACTAAAACCTGGGTTCCATTCAGTTCCAAAGAAAAAGTCAATTGGACTTACAAAATGGAAGAAGTGCATTGCTTCACCAAACATCGACATTACAATGCCGATAGTGGTTAAGATTGCAACACCAGAACACAGGATTAAAGCAACATTAATGGCACGTTCAACTTGGTTACGAGCGCGATATTCTTGATTGATTTTTTTCTTTGCCCAGACCAAGCCTAGTAAGGCAGCACAAACAACAACAGCAAATTTGGCAAAAGAGCCAATAGTTTGAAATTTTGCATATTGCTGAGCCGCAGCCAACTCATAAGCTTCTGGATGATCACTTACCCCAAAACCTGAAGCAATCGATTGAACTCGATCAACAAGAACACTTCTTGCTGCTTCATCTAGAGATGCAGCGACAGAAGCAGGAACATTATTAAAGATAATATGATTTAAAATACTTGGCTCAACCAAGTTCCAAATGATCAAAATTAAAAAAGCAGGGATACCGCACCAAAGCCCAACCAGTGCGCCATAATAACCAGGACGAGAATGTAGTGTCGCCGAGTTGCTTCCCTTACCTGCTAGGTGGCGGCTCTTTCTTAGCCCAAGTTGATATGCAATTGCCACAAGGGCTAACAACACACCGATAAGTAGCAGATTCATGTATTCTCCACTGTTTTCTCAATTGTCATAATTTGGGAAAAACGTGTTAGACAAAAAGGCTGATGATCACTTGGGATCACCAGCCCCTATTCAAAACAAATTATTTAACAGTTTTACCTGCTTTAAAGTCAGCCAAGACTTTAGCGCGTTCTGCATCAGACATTGCGATTAAACCGTCACGCTCAGCTTTAGAACCTTTACCAGTCGCTTTTTTGCTTAGGAAGTATTCTACATACTGTGGTAAACCTTTAACTGATTTTAAGTGTTCGCCTTTCACATAGAAGAACAATGGGCGAGATACAGGGTATGTACCGTTTAACACAGTTTTCTCAGAAGGAAGTACGTTGTTTACTGATGCTACACGTAACTTGTCACGGTTCATGTCATAGAAGCTTAAACCGAACACGCCTACCGCACTTGGAGAAGTCTTTAAGCGAGCTAAAGTTTCTGTATAGTCGCCAGCAATTTCAATTACACGACCGTCTTTACGGAAAGTCGAACATGCTTTCTTCTGAGCATCTTTATCTAAGTTTTTGAAGTATTCGTATGATTCACAACCAGCATCAACCATTTTCTCTTGGAAAACTTCACGCGTACCGTGGTTAGACGCAGGAATTACAAGCGTAATAGGTTCGTTAGGAAGTGATTTGTCGATTTGGTTCCAGTTTGTATATGGGTTTGGAACCAATTTACCTTTTGAAGGTAACTGCGCAGCTAAAGCAGCAAACACATGGTAAGGCTTTAATTTATAAGCTGCTTTGTGTGAGCTAGACGCGAATACGATACCGTCATAACCAATTTTGATTTCTTGAATTTGTTTTACACCAGCTTTGTTACAAGCTTCAATTTCAGTGCTTTTAATTTTACGAGAAGCGTTTGCAACGTCGATTGTGTTGTCACCAACACCTTGACAGAACTGCTTTAAACCAGCAGAAGAACCACCAGAACCCACAACAGGAGTTTTAAATTGAGGGAATGTATTACCAAATTCTTCAGCTACAACGCTGGCAAACGGTAATACAGTTGAAGAACCAGCAATTTGAATCGTATCACGAGCTGCATTTGCAGTCGTAGTTACAGCGGCCCCAGTTACTGCTAACGCAATTGCGATTTGACGTGGATTTAAGCGCATTCTGTTCTCTCTCATTAATGCAATAGGTTGTACGTCACTTTTTGTTTAGTGCTTGTACGCTCTTCGATAGCTGCATTGTGAATAGAAAATATGACAAATAAGTTACAGTATTATGACGCTTTAATGATTTTTAAAATCGGGACTGTCATATTTCTAATTCTATTTTATATCAATCATTTAATCTTATTTTACAAGGTAGCTCGCACTCAAGTTTAATTTTGAATATGACAAACACCCAAATCAACAAATTGATAATTTTGCTTAAATTATAAAAACTTAATGAATTGAGATTACAAAATTATTTTACTAACTCATTTTTTATTTTTTTACATGTCATATTTATTTTGAAAAATTATTTCGCTCAAACATGAAAATATTATGACAAAAAGATAAACGGTTATCTGCTCTTTGTCAGATAACCGCAATATCACTGTAAATTTAAGCTTATTAGTTTGATTGCACTTCTGGCATTGCGACCCTTTTTTTACGGTACTTCAAGAAATACATGATAGCTAAAGCCGCCAACCAAATAGGCCCTAAAATAACAGCCAATCTCATATCTGGCGTCATCGCCATAATAATAAGAATAAAGCATACAAAGCTAATGGTTAAATAATTACTCCATGGACTCATAATGCTTTGGAACTTAGTTTGGCGACGTTGCAATTTCATTGCTTTGGTAAATTTCAAATGTGTGACTGAAATCATAAGCCAGTTAATGACAAGTGCTGCCACAACCAACATCATAAAGATCTGAAACGCTTGGCCAGGAATTAAGTAGTTCACTACCACACATACAGCTGTGATTGATGCAGACACAACTGCTGCCGGAACTGGAATACCACGACTGTTTACTTTCTTCAAAATTGCAGGAGCATTACCCTGCTCTGCTAAACCATGCAACATGCGGCTATTACAATAGATACAGCTGTTATAAACCGAAATAGCAGCAATTAAGACCACAAAGTTAAGAACATTTGCCACGCCATTACTGTTGAGTGACTGGAAAATTAAAACAAACGGGCTACCACCTTCTGCAACCATATTCCAAGGGTAAAGACATAAAAGAATACCAATTGCACCGATATAAAAAATCAGGATGCGATATACAATTTGATTTACTGCTCTTGGAATTGTTGTTTCTGGTTTCTTCGTTTCTGCCGCCGCAATACCAATAAGCTCTAAGCCACCAAATGCGAACATAATGACAGCCAAGGCCATAATAAAGCCATGAATACCATGCGGAAAGAAACCACCGTGTTGCCATAAATTTGCAACACCTGCTTGCGGACCTGCTGAACCTGAAAATAATAGATAAGCACCAAAGCCAATCATGCTTAAAATGGCAACAATTTTAATGCAGGAAAATAAGAACTCAGATTCCCCAAAAAATCGGACATTTACCAAGTTAATGCCGTTAATTAAAATAAAGAAAAATAAAGCGGTCATCCATGTCGGAATTTCAGGCCACCAAAACTGTATAAAAGTACCAATTGCACTCAGTTCGGCCATGCTCACCAGCACATACAACACCCAATAGTTCCAGCCTGACATAAAACCAGCCATTTTGCCCCAATACTTGTTCGCAAAATAACTAAAAGAACCACTTACCGGTTCTTCAACAACCATTTCACCTAAATGGCGCATAATTAAAAAGGCAATAATTCCTGCAATTGCATATCCCAATAAAATTGAAGGACCAGCCAATTTAATTGTTTGTGAAAGACCTAAGAATAACCCTGTTCCGATCGCTCCTCCGAGTGCGATGAGTTGAATATGCCGATTGGATAAGCCTTGTTTTAACTCGTGCTTATTGTTTGCATCCATAACATTATCTCCAATGTTGGTGTCACTTCCTGTACACCTTTATTCAGCACTACATCCGAAGATCAGAAACCGACCTTCGGACATAAGTTGCTTTAATATGAGTCCATTTAATTTTAAGAAGATTTGTCCTATCTTCTATTTAAAACGAGCTTGCATCCTTACATTTAACTGGCTGGGAACGCTCCTTTAAAATTTCGTAGCCACGATCGCCGTAGTCAAAACGCGCAATCACAGAAGCAAATTTTTTCAAACTTACTGGTGCATCCATTGCTGGTAGTTTTAATTCAATAAAAGTTAACTGGTCATTTTGCTTAATGTTGTCTAAAACACTCTTTAGCTGCCCTGCTGTTTCAACCACATAAGTGGTATGGCCTTTTTTACCGTTAAATACCGCAGGAATTTCAGTATATTTCCAGTTTTGCACGTCGTTATAGGCAGCATTTTCACCCATAATTAATCGTTCAATGGTGTAGCCGCCATTGTTCAACAAGAAAATAATTGGTTTTAAACCATGGCGGATAATGGTAGAAAGCTCTTGTACCGTAAGCTGGAAAGAACCATCGCCAATAAATAAAATTTGACGGCGTTCTGGAGCAGCCAACAAACTACCAAGCAAAGCTGGTAAGGTATAACCAATAGAACCCCAAAGCGGCTGAGCAATATATTTAGCTGTAGCTGGGAGCTTTATACCCGACAAAGCAGAGTTTGATGTCCCGACTTCACCAATAATCACATCATCTTCTTTTAAGAATCCTGAAATATAATTCCAAAGCACATCTTGGCTTAGCTTTTGTTGAGCTGGAGCTTCAACTACTTTCGACGGTTGTTTTTCGAGAAGAGGTGTTGATGATTTACGTGGCGCAACTTTTTTATTTAGCTCAACAAGTAATTGTCCAATCTCAATACCCGGAAAATCCTGACCAAAAATATTTAAGCCATAAGATTTAATTTCGATGTAGTTCTTGGTCTCAATTTGATGAGTAAATACAGCTGAACCAACATCGGTAAAACGTGCACCAATACCAATTAAACAGTCAGATTGTTCAATGATATTTTTCACATGCGGTTGGCTTGCCCCCCCCACATAAGTCCCGATATAACGAGGAGAACCTTCATCCATAATGTTTTTTGCAGTATTCATACCTGCAAATGGAATCGAGCATTTTTGAGATAAATCATTTAAAAGCGACGTTACACCAAAAACTGAAGCTTCATTATCAATAAGAAGTGCTGGGCTTTGAGCATTCTCAATAATGTCACAAAGTTTTTTTACCACAGTTTGTAATAATTCAGGTTCAACAGTTGGGTAGCTTAAGTCGAGGGAACGCTCAGATACTTCAATTTTAACGTGGGTAATATCGCCTGGTAGTTGAATGTGTACAGGACGGCGTTCAAGGAAACACTGACGTAATACACGGTCAATTTCAAAGGCTGCATTTGCTGGAGTTAAACGAGTTTGGGCAACTGTAAACTCTTTCATACAGTTCATAATATTGTCGTAGTTACCATCAACTAACGTATGGTGTATGAGAGTACCCTTTTGAACTGCATGTAACGGTGGAATTCCTGAGATATGAATAAGAGGTACATTTTCTGCGTAGGCCCCTGCAATACCATTAATCGCACTTAAGTCACCTACACCATAAGTGGTTGCCAAGGCAGAAAAACCGTTAATTCGTGCATAACCGTCTGCTGCATAGGCAGCATTTAATTCATTACAATTTCCAATAAATTCGAGTTGTGGGTCTGCTTCAACTTGTTCTAGATATGAGAGGTTAAAATCACCAGGTACACCAAAGAGATGTTGGATACCCATTTGTTTTAAACGAAGATTTAAAAAGTCACCGATTTCTATGAACATTGCTCTATATCCTTTGAGACCAATTTTTATTCCATAGAAAAATAATATTTCATCTACCTTTTAGATTTCGTGCATAATGAAAACGCATTTTAATAAAAATACATGATTTGTGTATCATAAAAGGATTTTATGCAATGGATAAGTTCGACTGGCAAATCATTCAAGCACTACAAAAGAATGGACGGCTCACCAATCAAGAAATAGGAGATTTAATCGGTTTATCTGCTTCACAATGTTCTAGAAGAAGACAGTTACTCGAGCAAAAAGGCATAATCTTAGGTTATACCGCGCGCATCCAGCAGCAGGCGCTAGGACTGGAAGTGACAGCAATGATTCATATTAATTTAAGAACACACGAGGCAAAGTCACAACAAGCTTTTCAAGAATTGATTGAAGCCGAAGATAATATTCAAGATGCGTTTTCAATTAGTGGTGATGCAGATTTTATTTTAAAAGTTGTTGCTGAAAACTTAGAACAGCTTTCTCAATTTGTGACTGAAAGGTTACTTTCTTATAATTTTATAGGTCACATAAAGTCTTACATTGTTCTAAAAAAAATCAAAGAACAGAATCATTTTTTAATCAAACCTAAGAGTATGAGCTATCATCACTCCCAATAAGCAAGCCAAGCTTTTCTACCTTATGAATGAAAATAAAAGGCGGATATTAGATCCGCCTTAAAATTAATATTTAGACTTTACTGATATGGACCGTTTGCCCAATCGTATTTTCAAGCAAACCTTCCAAACCAAACTCGGCACCTATACCAGACATTTTCCAGCCACCAAAAGGTGCATGAGGCAGGACTTCTGCATGGGTATTAATCCAAACAGTACCGCATTGAAGTTGAGTAGCATAAGTTTGAGCAGCTTTAATATCGGAAGACCAAATTGAGCCACCTAAACCAAACTCACTGTCATTGGCACGAGCAATTGCATCATTGATATCTGTATATTTTAAGATAGGCAATACTGGACCAAACTGCTCCTCTTGCACCACGCGACAAGAGTCAGAAACTTCAGTCAAAATAGTTGGCGCAATAAAGTAGCCTTGCTCTGGTAGCTGTTGTTGTCCAGAAAGTGCTTTTGCACCTTGTTCAATCGCTTCAGCAATAAGCGCTTTCACTTTGTTATATTGCATTTGGTTTTGTACTGGGCCAAATGTGGTAGAAGACGCCATACCATCACCTACAACTTGAGCATTGGCAATGTCAGCTAACTTTTGAGATAAAGCCTCATATTGGCTTTCATGCACGTATAGACGCTTTAAGGCTGCACATGTTTGACCAGCGTTTAAGAACGCCATGTTAAAAATCTTGGCTGCAATTTCATCGACATTTGCATCTGACAATACAATACCAGCATCATTACCACCCAACTCTAAAGTTAAGTGTTTTAACTGCTGAGCTGCACCAGCCATAATGTGCTGGCCTGTTCGAGTTGAACCCGTAAACACGACTTTTTGTACATCTGGATGAGAAGATAGCGCTTCGCCAATCTCACCAGCACCAACCACAATTGAAATAACACCAGCAGGAACTTCTTGCTGAATGATTTCACATAAACGTAAAGTCGATAGTGGTGTGTATTCAGAAGGTTTGCTAATAACAACGTTACCTGCACGTAAAGCAGGCATAATATGCCAAACGGCAATCATGAGTGGCCAGTTCCAAGGGGTAATAGAAGCCACTACACCTAATGGTTGGCGATGGCGCTCAATACGCTTGGTTTCACTATCTTCAATGACTTCTACAGGTAAATCCATAGCAGCCGCATAACGCGTCCAGCCAATTGCACCCTGCACTTCCATTTGTGCAAGTGCCAGTGGCTTACCTTGTTCAAGTACAACCAACTCTGCAAGCATTTCAGCGTGCTTTTCAATGCCATCTGCAATCTTGTTTAAGATTGACTTACGCTCTTCGTGTGAAACTTGCTGCCAAGCTTTAGAGGCTTGTTTAGCTGCACTCACTGCCTGATTGACCTGTGCAACCGATGCTTTTGCACAACGTGCAGCAGTTAAGCCAGTAGCAGGGTTTAAAATTTCTAGTTCACCTTGTTCACCTGAACAAAGTTGACCGCCAATAATGAGTTTAAATTCATTGAGCATATTCGCTTGTTGCATTTCTTCTTCCTTGTCTTAATTGTAATTACAGCCACTTACTTTTTTCAGTTAAAGCGGGATTATTTAAAGTGAGTACGATATTGATATATCAATGCGACCCAAAATGTCGGGAACATACCAATACAATAAGAAATTTGCTCCCCATAAATCATGCATAATTATTTTTGTTTTTTGAAAATATGCATGTTTTGTGCATATCAATCTCTTGTGATGCACACTTTAAATAAAAATAATATGTAATAAAAAAGCCCGGCAATAAACCGAGCTTTTTTTTTGTTATCAACTCAATTAGTCGATTGGTGGTACATAGTTACCAGAAGCAATCGCATCTTTGATGCGGTCAGCTTCAGCCAATACTTGACCTAAAAGGTTTTTAACATTTTCAAATGTCACAACAGGGCTTAATGTTGTCATTTTCAATGACTGTACATCACCCACTTTTGTTACACCGATATTTGCTTCGCCACGTGCAAACAATTCGTCTGCTACGTTTTGGTTCAAGCTATCGATAAACTCAACTGGGTAGCCTTGTGGCACAACACGGAACAATACCGAAGCAAATTGTGGTTCAACTAAAAGTTCTAAACCTTCAGTTGCCTTGATGTAATCTGCAACTTCACGAGTCAGTTTTACACCGTGGTCAATCATTGAACCATATAGGTCTTCACCAAGTGATTCAATAGTCATCCACAATTTCAATGCATCAAAACGACGAGTCGTTTGTAATGACTTAGATACAAGGTTTGGTACACCATGTTCTTCGTCATAAGCAGAGTTCAAGTATTCAGCTTCGTAGTGCATAAAACGATAGTTCGCTTCATCTTTTAACAAGAACGCACCACAGCTAATGCTTTGGAAATAATGCTTATGGAAGTCGAGAGTAATCGAGTCAGACAACTCAATACCATCAAGCATTGCACGATAGTCATTTGACAAGATCAGTGCACCGCCCCATGCAGCATCGATGTGCATCCATGAACCATATTTTGTTGTGATTTCACGAATTTTCTTCAATGGATCAATTGCACCAGCATCGGTTGTACCTGCTGTCGCAACAACACAAGCAACAACTTTACCTTCAGCTTGAAGATGCGCCATCGTTTTTTCGAGAGCATCAACATCCATCTGAGCATTTTCATTCACAGGAACAGTCACAACTGACTGGAAGCCCATGCCCATCATTGCCATGTTCTTTTGCACAGAGAAATGCGCATTTTCAGAACAAATAACTTTGACGTTTTTCATTGCTTCAGCTGGAATACCATCACGCTGTACAGACCATGGATTACCATTTTCGTCTTTCCAGTTTTTCGAGATGCACCAGTCACGAGCAAGTAAAACACCCATCAAGTTAGATTGAGTACCGCCAGAAGTAAATACACCTGCCTGACCAGAACCATAACCTACTTTTTGACGCAACCAATCAATCAACTGAACTTCCATTAATGAACCTGCCGGGCTTTGATCCCATGAGTCCATAGACTGGTTAGTTGCATTGATTAACACTTCCGCGATCTGGCTCATCACCATAGTTGGGCAGTGTAAATGCGCTAATGAATGTGGATGGTGTACTTTCAAGCTTTTATTTAAGAAAAGCTCAATCATACGTTGAAGTGATTCTTGTACACCCATACCTTCTTTTGAAGGCTGGAAAGAAATTGCTGAACGCAATTCTTTGATGCTACCGCCTGTGTACATTTTTTCATTTTGCAACCATGCTGAAACGGCTTTTACCGCTTCGCCCATTGCTGACTCATAGTCAGCAATGGATTGTGCATCATTGCAGAGTAACGCTTTACGATGTTCTGCAAAATCCACCATTCTTACGCGCCTCGTACTGCAACCAATGCTTCTGCAATTGCTTTCTTAAAGCGGGCAATTACTTCCACACACTCTTCTTGAGTAATGATAAGTGGGCAAAGTAAACGAATTACTGTACCGTTACGACCGCCTTTTTCAAGCAATAACTTGTTGTTAAAGCAAGCAGTCTGGATCGCAGCCGCTAACTGAGAGTCAGCAGGATGAGAACCGATACGGTCAGCAGGTTTACGCTCGTCAACGATTTCAACACCAATCATCAAACCGCGGCCACGTACGTTACCGATACATGGGAATTCAGTAGCTAATTTTTTCAATTCAGCTTGTAAGAAATCACCACGTTCTTGCGCATTTTGAGCAAGATTTTGTTCGCTAATCGTTTTTAATACGACAAGGCCTGTACCCATAGCAAGTTGGTTACCACGGAAAGTACCGGTGTGACCAGCAGGCTGCCAAGCATCAAATTTACGTTTAATACCTAATACTGCAAGTGGTAAACCACCGCCTACTGCTTTAGACATTACAACAACATCAGGTTCAATACCTGCATGTTCAAACGCAAACATTTTGCCTGAACGTGCAAAGCCAGCTTGAACTTCGTCTAAAATTAAAACGATGTTGTGCTTTTCAGTCACTTCACGGATTTTTTGCAACCATTTTACTGGAGCAGTAACAACACCGCCTTCACCTTGAATTGCTTCAAGAATCACAGCAGCAGGTTTTGTTACACCGCTTTCAACATCTTCAATAAAGTTTTCAAAATAGTAAGTTAAAGCATCAACACCAGCTTCACCACCCAAACCAAGTGGGCAGCGATATTCATGCGGATATGGCATGAATTGTACGCCTGGCATTAAACCGTTAACCGAGTTTTTCGCACTTAAGTTACCAGTCATTGCAAGTGAACCATGGGTCATACCATGATAACCACCAGAAAAACTGATTACTGAACTACGACCAGTGTAAGTCTTAGCAAGTTTAACCGCTGCTTCAGTCGCGTCTGCACCAGCAGGACCACAGAACTGTAAGCAGTACTCTTCTTTACCGCCTGGTAAATATGCTAACAACGCTTCAGTAAACGCATCTTTTAAAGGTGTGGTTAAGTCTAAAGTATGCAATGGCAAACCACTTGCCAATGTGTCTTGAATACTTTGAATCACCGCAGGATGATTATGACCTAAAGCCAATGTACCTGCCCCAGCTAAACAATCAAGGTACTGTGTACCTTCAACATCAGTAACCCAGCAGCCTTGTGCTTTCGCTATCGCTAACGGTAATTTACGTGGATAGCTACGAACATTCGATTCCATCTGACTTTGGCGAGTCAAATAATATTCGTTGGTAGCATTGTCGGCAGGGTTGACAGAAGTAACGCTCATATCGGATTACCATCTCTGATAAGGGTAGAAAGAAATAAGTCTGGTGACTTTTGGTCCTTTGACTCGGTGCTTTATAGAACTAGCGAAGACACATATTTTATATCTTGTAACTAGGAGCGCGATGATACCTAATTTTGCAAGAAAAAAAACGTCTTTTGTGTACTTTACTCATCTAATCTTATTGAAAATATGTATTATCCCAATAGTTATGATGAATTATCATCATACTATGTGACAACCTAAAGAAAATATTCTTTTTTTATATTAGTTTGATTCTTTAAGTTACATTGAAACACTTAAATTTTAAGTTTTTATTTTTTATAGTTTTTATTCTTACCAAAAATTAAAAAAATTGATTTAAATATTACAAATACCCCACAAAATCTGCCAAAGTTATGCATAACTTATGTTTAACATTTCTTAATGAAAAAAATTAAATTTATATTAATTTTTAAAGGATAAATTTATGCGTACTTTAGCAATATCTACTCTTCTACTTGGTACGGTACTCAGCCCTATGGTTTTTGCCCAAGATGATAATGCCCTTCACTACAATATTGTAAATGTACAAGCTGAAGCTTCTCGTCAGGTATCTAACGATGAAATGCATGCCACTTTGTATATTGAAAAAAGTAACAAGCAGCCTGCTGAACTTTCAAATCAGATTAACCAGTTAATGAATCAAGCGCTTGCAACTTCCCGTAAATACCCGCAAGTAAAAGTGGAAACTGGTGCTCAAAGCACTTATCCAATTTACGATAACGATAGCAATAAGTTAAAAGAATGGCGTGGTCGTGCAGAAATTCGCCTTGAAAGTAAAGATTTTAAAGCCGCTAGCCAGTTAGTGAACGAATTGCAGCAAAACTTCCAAACTCAATCGATTAATTTTACGGTTTCTGACGAACAACGTAAAAAAGTTGAAAATGAGTTGATGGTAGAAGCATCTAAAAACTTCCAACAACGTGCTCAAATGTTGACTCAAGCATGGAATAAAAACCAATATACGTTGGTCAATTTAAACTTGAACACTAACAATTATTTCCCTCAACCCGTAATGCGTGCCAGCATGGCTAAATTTGCTATGGCAGAAGCTGCACCGGCTCAAGACATGGCTGCTGGTGAGTCTAAAATTACTGTTAATGCAAACGGTTCAATCCAGTTTAAATAATTTATTGCTCTAAAAAAGCCCTGAAATTTCAGGGCTTTTTTTATTTATTTTTTAAAAGGTAATGCATATTTAAAGATACGGCCTACAACCTGCCCAAACTGTTTCGCCAGACTCGCATTGTTATAATTGATACCATATTTTTTACATACAGCTTCAACCTTTGGAGCCATTTGGCGATAACGGCGTGCTGGGACATCAGGAAATAAATGATGTTCAATCTGATGGCTCAAATGTCCACTTAAAATATGTAATGCTTCTGAACCTTTTAGGTTTGAAGAACCACGAATTTGGCGCATATACCAATGTCCACGGCTTTCTTCTTGTAAAACAGACTTTGGAAATACCTCTGCATCTTTTGTAAAGTGACCACAGAAAATAATCGTAAATGTCCACATATTACGCAGACCATTTGCAACTAGGTTTCCTGTAAACACAGGTAACGCTGCGGGCCCTGCAATTAACGGAAAGAACACATAGTCTTTAAAAAGTTGTTTACCAATTTTTTTATTAACTGGTTTTAACTCTTCTAAAAATTTGGCTTTAGTCTTACGTTTGTAAAGAACACGACCAATTTCAAGATTCTGAATTGCTACGCCCCACTGGAACAATAAACAAAACGGAATGCTATAAACAGGTTGGAGTAAGAAACCTGGCTTCCAACGTTGCTCTGGGAATAAGCGAAGCAAGCCATAACCAATGTCATCATCAACACCTTTAATATTGGTATAGGTATGATGCTTATAGTTATGCGTTTGGCGCCAGTTATCAGATGTACCTACTGTGTCCCACTCATAAGTTTGACCATTAAACTTAGGGTCGTTCATCCAGTCATATTGACCGTGCATCACGTTATGACCAAGCTCCATGTTCTCCATAATTTTAGAGAAACCTAATAGACCTGTTCCTAAAACCCATGCTGGCGGAAACCATCCAGCAAATAGACAAGCACGACCTAAAAGACCACTGTAACGAACTGCGGCATAGACACGGCGAATATATTTAGCGTCTTTTTCACCCAAATCATCCAATACTTCTTGTTTGATCTGATCAAGCTCTTTTGCAAATGCTTCAAGCTCTGCTGGAGTCAAATCGCGATTTTTAGGATTTTTAAAATATTCGACTTTCACTGGCATATTCATCAGAGTTCTCTCTTAAAGATCAATAACTAGATCGGATTGTGCTGAGTTGACACAAATCTTAAGTAACTGGCTTGGTTCAGTATTTTGACTACCGTTTAGCAAATTACGGGTAGAACCTTGCGCTTTACTACAAACACATTTATTGCAAATTCCCATACGACAACCATGTGTTGGCTTAAGCCCTTCATGCTCAAGGCTCACCAAAATCGATTGTCCCTTAGGAATTGCAATCACTTTATTAGACTGGGTTAATGTGACATTTACATAACCAACATCATCTGCAGAACTTTCATTAGTTAAACTAAAAGCTTCAGTCAGTACGGCTGGTGCTTGTTCAAAAAGCTCTTCAACAGTGGCAACAAAACCCGATGGACCACACGCATAGATTGTGCTGTTTTCAATATCATCAACTAACGCAAGATGTTCAGCATTTAAACGCTCATCATTTGGTGTTTCTTGTGTATAGAACACCTGATAGCTAAAGTTTGGGTTTTGTTCAGCCACTTGCTCAAAATATTCTGTAAAAGCAGCATCAGAGCGCTGTTTTACCCAATATAAAAGCTGAACCTGTACTTTTTCTAACTGTTGGCTTTGCTTAATTGCTGTAATTAAACTCAACATTGGTGTAATACCACTGCCTGCAGCCAACATAATTAATTTCGGTGTCTGAATATTTTGTTGCATGTCACCATAAGGTTGACCAAGCTCAAAAATATCTCCAATTTTACTTTCAGCAATAAACCAGTTACTGACAATACCATCAGCAACTTTTTTAACTGTTAAACGTAAGTGCTCAGCATCGATTTGCGTTAAGCTATAAGTACGTTCGTAACGGCGGCCAGCAATTTCAACAATAACAGGATGATGCTGACCTGCTGCGCCCGTTTTGACCAAACGGTTGCATTTTAGAGTAAGGCTCACAGTGTCATGAGCCACGAATTCTTTTTTTACAATTTGAACTAGTCCGTGCTGTACAGACCATAAAGGATTTATTTTTTGTAGCCAGAAACTCGCTATATTTTTGTCAAATACAGCTTGTGTTAATGAATTGAATAGAGAATTTCTCTTTTCGATTGCTTGCATAACTGAGGGCTCTGTCGCTCTTTTTTAATTATTATACACATGTATATATATTTGTATATACACCCGTACTTTTAATTACAATTTCACAAGTTACCTGTCTAACGCTATAATCCAGACAGTTTAAGAACATATTGAAAAGCATGACCCAAACCTCACTTTCTCAGAGCCAAAATGACACAGCCTCTTCACAAGATGTCATTGAAATAAAAACAGCAACGCGTTCTGTTGGAAGAAAAGCGACGATTACGAAAGACGAACTTTTTCAGGCCGCTCTTAACCTGATCGGTCCTCAAAAAAGTATCGCCTCATTAAGTTTACGTGAAGTCGCACGGGAAGCTGGTATTGCACCAAATAGCTTTTATCGTCACTTTAAAGATATTGATGAGTTAGCCATTTCACTGATTGACCGCGCAGGTATCGTATTACGTAAAATTATTCGTCAGGCTCGTTTACGTGCCTCTTTCCAAGACAGCATTATTCGTAGTTCTGTAGAAATTTTTCTTCAACAGCTTGATGCAGACGAAGGTAATTTAAGTCTATTGTTACGCGAAGGCTTTACAGGTTCAGCTTCTTATAAAGCTGCGGTAGACCGCCAGCTCAATTTCTTCCAACAAGAACTACAAGAAGATTTAATCCGTCTAGAGCGTTTAAATAACAATCACCTATATCATCCTGAGCTTGTTGCAAAAGCAATTACACAGCTTGTATTTCACATGGGTGCTAAAGTGCTGGATCTTCCCGTTCATCAACGTGCAGAAGTCGCCGAACAAACCATGATCATGATAAGAATGATTTTAGAAGGTGCTCGTCATCTAGACGAAGCAAAAATACGATAAGATCAACACAAAATGGTTTGTAATTGTACAAGCCATTTTTTATACAGACATAGTTATTTCTTGATAAAAATATAATTCACAGATTGAAGCAACCAACATGCAAGAGTATAAGTAATTATTATTCTAGCAATATATACCCATATTTCCCCACGATATTTAGGGATTCACATGCAAAGTTTGAGTAATCGTCAAAGCCTGATTGCAAGCTATATTCTGATGGGCATTTTTTTGCTTTCGGTTATCCCCTTGCATCTCTTAGCAAGCTTTTTTGCTGGCTTTCTCATTTATGAAATTATTATTAGTTTAAGCTCTATTGTTGAACGTTATATTGATGGTCAAAGAGCCCGCATTTTTATTAGTATTTTACTGAGTATTATCACGGTTTCACTCATCGCCTTTTTCATAACAAGTTTAATTAGCTTTGTCGTTTATGACTTAAAAGGTGTAGGTATTCATAATATCAACAATAAAGTCGATCAAACGCTATTGCACTTACAAACCGAAGTTGGCAAATATCTTCCAGGTTATATTCCAGATAGCGTTACAGAACTAAAAGATGAAATTTTTGCATTTATGAAAGATAACGTGACGACATTAAAAAATGCCAGTTCTGATATCTTACATAACTTTGTAACGATGATTATGGGCCTTATTATTGGTATTTTGGTGGCGATTCATGGCTTTCACCGTCGTACACCACAGCCTGTATTTAAGTCTTTACTCATCCAACGTATTCAAAAGTTATCAATTTCTTTTAGAAATGTCGTTTTTGCCCAAATTAAAATTTCGGCAATTAATACGCTGCTCTTTATATTATTTGCGTTTGTAATATTGCCGATTTGGGGTGTTCATCTCCCTTTCGCCAAAACATTAACTATTCTTACTTTCTTGTTTGGTCTAATTCCGATTTTAGGCAACCTAATTTCAAATACGCTCACCTTTATTGCTGCGCTTACGGTTTCACTGGGTTTAGCAGGTGTTGCTCTGCTCTATCTCGTATTAGTGCATAAGTTAGAATATTTTATTAATGCGAAAATTATTGGACATAAAATTAATGCCAATGCATGGGAAATTTTATTGGCAATGTTAATTTTTGAGTCAATTTTTGGTTTGGGTGGCCTGATTGCAGCACCAATCTTTTATGCCTATTTAAAACTAGAATTAAAAGATGCCAGAATGATTTAATTAAAATTTATTCAATAAAAAAGCGCCTTAAAGGCGCTTTTTTATGACTCATCATTTATGGTTTAACAACAACAAGTACCTGAATTGCTTCAGGAGTTACTGTTAAGCCATCGAGTAAGCTCAAGCCTTCTTTTTGCAACTTCTGTAAGCGCTCAATTTCGTCTTGACGAATACTTGGGTTGAACTGTTTCAAATACGTTAAACGGTCAATCTCGTATTGCCATTTATTACCATAATGCTCTTTTGCCTGCTGTTGAAGCTGTGGCAAGCCGACTTTAGCAATATCAAGTGCTTGTCTATAGCGCTCTTCAATCACTTCACGGCGAGCTTTAACCACTTGGCGACAGCTATTGCCATCTAAATGATGCAAATATGGTCTTAAAATGGTTGGATCAATCTTTTCAGATAAGTCCTGACCATTTTCACTTAACAACACGCGAATGAGCTGTTTCGGTAAGCTTGATGGCAAGTTCAAAGATTTTGGTGCAACTACATCAACTTTAAACCAAACTTCAAGTAACACAGAACCTTGCTTTAATGCGTTTGACTTAAGAACAGCAACATTAGTACTACCAAATGATTGTGTACGGATCATTTCCATGACACTTTCAATGAACGGATGTTCTAAAGTCAGATATTGAGCATCTTCACGCATTTGCGCCTGATCACGATAGAACGTCGCAGTCATGCCCTCTTCGTCTAATGCCAAACCTTGCACTTGCATTTGGTCTGTCGGACGAATAATAACCGTACCGTTACTTTGCTCATCAAAATCAATGTTAGTTGAAGACATAAAGCGCTTCACAAACATAGGTAATGTTGTGTTGTCATCGTAGTCTTCTAAGGCTTGAACAATTTCTTGTGCAACGATAGGACGGCATGAGTTGTATTCAAGCAAGCGATCTCGACCAGCTTGTAACTCTGTTTCTAAAGCTTGACGTTGAACATTGACTTCTTCGAGTAAATCTTCAAAGGTTTGACCTTGGTCTGAAAGTAAGCAGTCTTTTAATTCAACAATAAAGTTCTCTTGCAGCGTTTGAGCTGTCGGAGAAATATTGCTGAAAATATTCAACGCTTCGTTGTACCAACGGAACATACGCTCTTGAGCAGTGCCCATTAAGTAAGGTACATGAATTTGAATACGGTTTTCTTGACCAATACGGTCTAAACGACCGATACGTTGTTCTAAAACGTCTGGGTTTGCAGGCAAATCAAATAAAATCAGATCACTTGCAAACTGGAAGTTACGGCCTTCTGAACCAATTTCAGAACATAGTAGAATTTGAGCACCATAGCTTTCTTCTGCAAAGTAAGCAGCCGCTTGGTCACGCTCAAGTAGGCTCATGCCTTCATGGAACATTGCAGTACGAATACCAGCATGCAAACGAAGTACACTTTCTAAAGATTCAACAACAGGACCACTACGAGCAATTAAAAGAACTTTTTTGTGCTTAAGTTCTTTACGCAAGATTTCCATTAACCATGGCACACGTGGGTCATTTTGCATCCATGAACCATCAAGTTGTGCTTCTTCTGGCCACATTTGCTCACGTAATTTACCGTCTTTTGACCAATCTTCTGGCGCTGGCAAAGGTGCTGGTTGGCAATCACGGCCTGGGAAGCCTTGAATCGCTTCACGCGTATTACGGAATAAAATACGACCTGTACCATGACGGTCTAACAACTCATGAATCGCTCTGAAACGTTGTTCAGGCTGATCTTCAATTGAATGACCCAATAAACCTTCTAAAGCAGTTAAATGCTCTTGGGTTAAAGGTTCATCCGACATGAGCACTTCTGCAACTTGAGCAGTTTGCTGATATTGCGCTTCTTCATCTAAGAAACGCTCTAAACTGCTAAAACGCTGAGGGTCTAACAAACGTAAGCGTGCAAAGTGACTCTCTACACCAAGCTGTTCAGGTGTTGCTGTAAGCAATAATACACCCGCTGTATTTTCAGCAAGTTCTTCAACTAAATCGTAACGATCATTGCCGCCTTCTTCTTCGCTCCACATTAAATGATGCGCTTCATCGACAACGAGTAAATCGAAACCAGCTTCTAATGCTTGCTCACGTAAATCGTCATGGTCCACCATCAAATCTACGCTGGCAATAATGCATTGCTCAGTCAAGAACGGGTTAAGCTCTGGATCATGTTCTTTAATAGATGCAGTACGGGTTAAGTCGAACAGAGAAAATTGCAAGTTGAAACGGCGACGCATTTCAATCATCCACTGATATTGTAATGAATCAGGGACTAAAATGAGAATACGTTCAGAGCGGCCAGTTTTAAGCTGTTGGTGGATAATTAAACCAGCTTCAATTGTTTTACCTAAACCTACTTCATCGGCAAGTAAAACACGTGGTGCGAAACGTTTACCGACTTCATGTGCAATATAGAGTTGATGTGGAATTAAACCTACACGCGCACCAACCAAGCCACGTAAAGGACTGGTTTGCATTTGCGATTGCATGAGCATGGCTTCAATGCGTAGGTCATACCATTCTTTATAATCGATCTGGCTTGCCAGTAAACGATCTAAAGGTTTTGATAACTGAATTTGTGCACCAATACGAGTTTCATTGAGCGCTTTACGTTCTTGTTCGCCATTTTCTAAAGTACGAACAACGTTATAACGCAAAACACCATGACGGTCTTCAACAGTCTCAACAATCCACTTCTGGCCTTCTTGATCTTGAACTTCATCATTTTTGTTGAAGATGATGCGAGACAACGGTGCGTTGTTACGTGCATAGACACGCGTTTCATCACTTTTGGGGAATAAAATGCTGACAGATCTTTCATCTACATCAATAAGAACGCCTAAACCGAGCTCAGTCTCTGTATCTGATAGCCAACGTTGACCAATAGCATACTGCTGCAATTTTTCCACCTTTTTCTCAAGTTCGCACTACATATTGTACGATGCAAATTAGCTTATTTTTGCATCTTTTTATGTAGTCTTTAAAGCAAAATTTTGCAGCAGAAACCAATTAAATTGTTTCGCTACAAAAATTACTCATTGAAAGTTTTTACATTAAAACGGTACAGGACAGTTAAACGTTAATGATTCCCCTGTCACAGGGTGATTAAAGCCTAACTGTTTAGCATGCAAGCACAGACGAGGAACAAGTAATTGTTCCGGTGTTGCATACAGCGTGTCACCTACAATCGGATGTCCCAGATATTGCATGTGTACACGGAGTTGATGAGAACGCCCGGTAATCGGTGTTAATTTGACACGCGTAACCGGTTGCCCCTGAATCTGGAAATGTTCAATGGCCTGCCAGTGTGTTAAAGCAGGTTTGTTATGAGAAGCATCGACAATATGCAACGGTGGTCGACTTGGGTCATAGACTACAGGAATATCAACAGTTCCTTCGCCGTCTAGGTGGCCTGCGACTAACGCTTCATATATTTTCGAGGTTTGACGGTCTTGAAATTGGCGTGCAATCGCACTTTGTCCACGCTTAGATAACCCAAAAACCAAAATACCCGAGGTATCGCGGTCAAGGCGATGAATGAGCAAAGTTCGTGGTTCAATTGCCACCAGTCTTGTCAAAACGCTTTCATGTAAATCACCTTTCCCTGGCACACTCAAAATGTCCGGAGGTTTATGAATCACCATAAAATCATCATCACGATAGATCAGATGTTCACTTAGAAAATCACTCAAAGTTGTATTCCCAAGGCAAGATGAAAAACAAGCGGGCAATAATAAAAAGCTTACGTCCGAATTACAATGCCGTTCGGGTAAATTAACGACAGAATTTGCAAATATTATGATTCACTTTATGGCTAAAGCCGATTAGTGCTTCAATAACTGCATAATATGTTGCAAGGTAGGTGTTTGCATCAGCTCTTCAGCGCTTAGACTCGCACCGTTCGCACGCCATAACTCCACCAGATAATTGACTCCTACAGCATCTAAACCATAGTTTCTTAAATCTATTTCAGGATGAATTTCCATTGGATGCCGCCCCACCTGCTCAGCAACTGCCAATAAAATTCCTTTATCGGACAACACCTGTGCCGATGGTGCACTTAAAGACCATAAGCGCATTAAAGTCTGTGTATTTATATGTTGAATGGAGTCAAAACTGATTTTTTCAATCCATTGTATATGCTGCTCTAAACTACCTGCCAAGATCGCATCATTTACAACAGCTACATAATCTGTAATGGATAAAACAAGCTGCATCACTTGCTTAAACAACGGGGATAAATTTCCAGCTATTATCACTTGTGCTTGAGTGTTTGATGACAATTGTTGCCCAAGCTGTAACATGACCTGTTGAAGTTGAGATGACTGAATCATCATGACTGGAATTTCGAGTGCCTGTGCTCTTTTACTTAGCATTTCTAAATGATCGGCTAATGGCTGATTCATCCAGTCAGGGGCATTTTCAAGTTCGTTTAACCCAACGATGAGTAAAATGCTATGCGTAGATTCAATAGACCAATTTGAAGTACTTGGGGCTAATTGGATTTTTCGAGGTAAGGGATAAAACATTGTTCTCTACAAATATAAAAAAAGCTCAAATTAAAAAGCCCGTTTAACACGGGCTTTTTTGCTTACTTCATTTCGGCAAATGTTTCTTTTGCAGCCTGAATCGTATATTCGATATCTTCATCAGAATGAGCAGATGAAATAAAGCCTGCTTCAAATGCCGATGGCGCTAAGTTTACACCGCGCTTTAACATGCCATGGAAGAACTTTTTGAAAGCTTCAATGTCACATGCCAACATAGAGTCAAAGCTTGTAATATCTTCTTGATCGGTAAAGTAAAGACCAAACATTGCACCCGCTTGCTGAGTTTTAAATGGAATACCTGCTTCATCAGCCGCGGCTTGTAAACCCGCAAGTAACTTTTCAAGTTGAGCAGATAACTTGCTGTAAAAGTCAGGTTGACGTAAATGTTTAAACATCTCGATACCAGCACGCATAGCAAGTGGGTTACCAGATAACGTTCCTGCTTGGTATACACCACCTAAAGGTGCGATGCATTCCATGATTTCACGCTTACCGCCAAACGCACCTACAGGTAAACCCGCACCAATAATTTTACCCAAAGTCGTTAAGTCAGGTTTAACGTTATAAACTGACTGAGCACCACCTAAAGCAACGCGGAAACCTGTCATTACTTCATCAATAATAAATACAGATTTATATTCATCACACACATCACGAATGGCTTGTAAGAAACCGTCAATTGGTTTCACCATGTTCATGTTACCCGCAACAGGTTCGATAATAACGCCCGCAATTTCATGACCGAATTTGGCAAAACACTCTTTTAATGCAGCAATATCATTATAAGGCAGCGTTAAAGTATGTTTAGCAAAATCGACTGGAACACCTTTTGAAGTTGGCTCACCCTCACCTAAAGTAAGTAAACCCGAACCCGCTTTTACTAAAAGTGAGTCAGAGTGACCATGATAGCAACCTTCAAACTTTACGATTTTGTCACGGCCAGTATAACCACGCGCTAAACGAATAGCGGTCATGGTTGCCTCTGTACCAGAGTTGGTCATACGTACCAATTCAATGGATGGCATGATTTCACAGATAATATCTGCCAAAGTCGTTTCATGTACGGTTGGTGCACCAAAACTTAAACCATCTTCTGCTGCTGTTTGTACCGCTTTAATAATTTCTGGATGAGCATGGCCCAAAATCATTGGTCCCCAAGAACCAACATAGTCAACATAGCGCTTACCATCGACATCCCACAAATAAGCACCTTTAGCTTTCTCGATGAAAACTGGTGTTCCTCCAACGCCATTAAAGGCACGTACCGGAGAGTTCACACCACCAGGAATGTGTTTGCTGGCTTGTTTAAATAACTGTTCTTGCTTTGGAGATAAACTCATGGAAATGCTCGTCTTAAATATCTAAAAAATAATTTTGAAAGCTTAAGAAAATAATTGTGCCCACGCTTGTACACGGACAGGAATTTCAGCAGTTGATCGACCTAATATATCACTAATGACTGCGCAGAGGTCAGCTCCAGCCTCAATCACAGGTTTTGAGTTTTCAACAGTTAAACCACCAATTGCACAAATAGGTAAATCATATTGAGCCGCTGCTTGCTTAATGACTTCAATACCGACATTGCCGGCTTCTGGTTTTGTGGCAGTTGCATACACAGCACCAAAGGCAACATAAGTTGCGCCATCGACAATTGCTTTTTGTGCAAGGTCTAAAGAGTTGAGGCAAGTACGGCCAATAATGACACCTTCAGGAAGTTTCGATTTTGCATCTGTGATTTCACCATCACTTTGTCCTAAATGCACACCTAAACCAAACTGAGAAGCCAATTGTAAGTCATCATTAATCACAAAAGGAACTTGGTATTTTTCACATAACTTTTTGATCTGGTCAACTTCAGCAGGCTGGTCTGCTTTGTCTACTTTTTTACGGCGGTACTGTAAAATTGCGACCTGGCGAGTTGCGAGTGCGGCGTCTAATTTTTCTAATAATAATTGGATTGGGTCATCATTGGTAATGAGGTATAAACCGCGCATACTCTACTCTCGCTTTAAAAAACTACGCTAGTATAACGGATTTATAGGACATCATAAGTACCGATTGATATAGGCTTAACAGTACCAATCGGCATATTAAAATAGGAATAAAAAATTAACTCGGAATTTTATCGTGCTTACGGTCAATCAAACTTAATTGACCAGTCGCCACATCAGATAGCATTCGCCAATCAGAAATAAAGCTATAAAGAGGCTGTTTAAAACTGGCAGGCTTATTTTTTTCAAATACGAAATGTCCAACCCATGCACATGCATAGCCAGACACTAAACCATAAAGTGCGTATTTAGCTTGTTTCTTACGAATGGCTTTTGAAAAAAAGTATATCCCAATGCTGCTACCCACCACATGTAGGCGTCTGCTCATAATGTTACGGTGTTCAGTTAAATAAAAGCGATAAAATTCCTGATAGTTTTTAATCGGTAAGTCAAACTCTGGCTGAGCTTCATGGTTGAAGTTTACTGGTGCATTCACGATCATCTTCCTGATTTTTATTTGATCAAAACGTCACCTGATTGTACACCTAAATAAAAGCCTAGCGTCATATGTTTGATTGTAACTTTCTCTATCAAAAGCACTACTTTTAGCGCTAAGCTATTATACTTATTCAAGATAGTTTAAATACCTGATTCAGGGAGATCCATTATGGTTGAAGTTGAGCTTAAGTTTCAGTTACCTGAATCGAAGAAAAAAACTGTTCTGCAGTATTTAAAAAAACATAAAGCGCAGAATATTCATTTACAGGCCAAATATTACGATACACCAAATCGCCTACTCGCAAAAAATGGTATGGCCCTACGTTTACGTAAAGAAAATGATTTGTGGGTACAAACCTTTAAAGCTGCAGGTCAAAGCCATTTACACCGTGTCGAAGAAGAAGTTTTTTTAGGTAAATGCGAACAAGAACCCGAGTTAAACCTTGAGTTATACAAAGATAATAAAGCAGTTACCGATTTACTTACTCAAGCTTTAGGCACTGAGGTTGAAAAGCTAAGCTTGCAGTTTGAGACCGATGTACATCGTACTTATCATGTATTTGAAGCTGACAACACCGCTATTGAAGTCTGTCTTGATGACGGTGTGGTAAAAACGGCAACAACCCAAAGTAAAATTTGTGAAGTTGAGTTTGAGCTTAAACAAGGTGCTGTTAAAACACTGATTCAATTTGCACAGCAATGGATTAATCGTTATGAGTTATGGCTCGATGTTAGAAGTAAAGCCGAACGCGGTAATTTACTCGCATTAGGAAAAGCCGTTTCACCTGCTGTTCACGCAAAAAACTTGAGTTTAGATAAGAATATTTCAGCAGAACAAGCGCTCAAAAAAATTGTAGAAAACTGTTTAGGACAATTCTTACCGAATATGGCTGCAATTGCCGATAACGTCGCCGAAGCTGAGCATATCCATCAGGCACGTGTAAGCTTACGTCGTTTACGCAGTGCACTTCATCATTTTTCAGGATGGTCAGACGATTTAAACCCTGCTTGGGAAGAGCAAATTGCAGCACTTTTCCGCAAGCTTGGAAACACGCGTGACGTAGATGCTATTCGTACTGAAATTTTACCTATGATTGTGCAACATGGTTCACCTGAGCTTTTACTTCCAATCTCAGAGGAGCCATTAAAAGATCTTGCTACACTGTTCAAATCGGCAGAAACCGTCAAGCTTGTACTCGCATTACTGGCATTTGCTTATTCAGAAGAAGATAGCCAAAGTACCAAAGGAAAATTTAAAAAGGAGATAGAAAAAAGCTTAGATAAGTTACATTACCAAGTTGTGAGTCATGCTAAAGATTTCAATGAACTCGAAGTAACTGAACAGCACAAGATACGTAAAAAAGCTAAACAGCTACGTTACTGCATTGAATTTATATCAAGCTTATATCCATCTAAAAATGTTCAACAGTTTTTAAAGAAATTGCAACCCGTGCAAAATACCTTAGGACTATATAACGATTTGTTTATAGCTGAAGATCTCTTTAATAAAGCAATTGAACACGACCCGCACTTTTGGTTTGCTCTAGGATGGATTAAGGCCAAACAGCCTTATTTACAAAATCAGTCTGCCGAAGCTTTGCAAAAATTTAATAAAGTAAAAACTTTTTGGTAAATATCTTATAGTCGCGACATAGATGTCGCGACTTTTTATATTATCGGTATTTACCAAATACTTTCCACACGCCATTATCTGCTAACGGGTCATTATAGCTATCGCTACGCTGCTTTCTTGGTTTATCTCGGGCATCGACAAGTTCAAAGTGAGGCTCTACCCCTAGTACAATACCATTAGTATAAAAACGTGAACGTGTATATTCACTTTGACCATGCTGGAACACATAAGTTCTCAAGTCGATAAATTCACGGTGAGCAACGAGTGCTGCCGTCTCATCACTCTGCAACCATTCTTGCATGGTAAAAATCTGATCTGTTTCAAACTGACCGCATTTTTCAATAAGACTTGCCACACCACGAAAAGTTTTCGACTCTTTAGCACGTGTTTTATTAATACGAATCCGATCTACATGAAAAAAGAATAATGGTAAGTTCAGATGGCTTGGTAAATGAATTGCATCTGGTAATTCATCTTCCATAAAAGGTTGAAAAAGCTCTTGTGCCCTTTCGATTAAATCTTTCCATTGTTGGTAATAGGCTAAAACTTCTTCTTGCAAACCATAATAAATTGGTAGCCCTTCGACATGCTCTAAATATTGGGGTGGAAAAATATGCTGACGTAATAGAGCAATGTCTGTTTTTAAACTTTGAACGGCTATCGCATCTTGCATAATTAGAACTTCCAACACTTAGGCTATTTACAGACTAAGGCAAAGGTTTTGTTTCCGCAAGGCTTTGCCTATAATAAGCAGCTCTATTTTTGCGGGAATATGTCATGTCTCAAAAGATTAATGCAACAGATATTACTGAAGAAGAAGCGTTAAATGCTGTTTTCTTTGAGCGTGCGGATGAATTCATTAAACAAGCGAATGATTTTTGTCGCCCGCCTAAAGGCCAAAAGCCTGACCCTGCTGAGCTTCGCGGCCAAGTGAGTGCAGCCATGTTATTTGCAACAGCCCGTTTTAACACGTGGGTGGCTGCAAACAATTTTAAAGATGGCAATGAAATGCGCGATGCAAAAGAGCAAGTGATGTCTTATTTGCTTCAGCAATTTCAAATGATGCTCGAAGATAACTTTGATGAGTATTGTGAACAGTTCGAAAACTACTTACGTTTCCGTAAGAATGAAGATTTCCATGCTCACAAACATGACCATGACCATGACCATGACCATGACCATGACCATTAATAAGCTTTAAATACTCAAATAAAAAGCCACTTCATGTGGCTTTTTGTTTGATAAGTTAGTTATTGCTTTTGTGCTTGGCCATATTGGTCAGCCATCACTTCCACAAGGTTTGAAGGTTTAATATATTTTTTAATGACTGCGTTCACATCGGCAACGGTCAGCTTAGTTAAGTCTTGATCATGCTTAACGCGGTCAAGTAATGTTTTACCCGACTCAAGCTCAATATTTAACATACCGTGAATATTGCGCTCATCTTCTAGTGCAGTAACTCGTTTCTTCATGAGATCTGCTTTAGCTGCTGCAAGCTCTTGCTCAGTGATACCCTTCGTTAACAAGTCATTTAATACCTTATGAACTGAATCAGAGACTTGTGCTGAACGCCCAGCCGTATAGTTTGCACTAATACTTAACGCACCAACATTCGTGTCCTGATCAAGTTGTAGACCTGTTCCAAAACCATATACCAATGCATTTTTTTCACGAAGCTCTTGAGCCAAACGCGATGAGATTTGAGAATCACCTAAAATATAATTCATTAAAATTAATGCAGGTGCGTCAGGATGGTTTTTCCCAACTGGTAGTGTGATTATACTTTGATAACTACCAAACTCGCGTTGTTCAGATAAAGCATGTACCTTCTGAGCAGGAAAATCGACATGTTTAATTAAGATTTTTTCGTATGGTTGCTTACTGTTCCAGCTTCCAAACTCTTGATTCAATAGATTTTTCATTTTCTTTGCATCAAATGCACCAGTAATCGCAATTTGCGCATGGTTCATTGCAAAGAAATGCTGGTACAGCTCTTTAACTTGTTCTTGGGTCACATTCTTCAATTGTTTTTTAGCCAACTCAGGTTCGAAGTGATAACGCAAATCACCCGGTTGGTATTCTTCAATTAAACGCGATAATGTTAAACCTGCCACGACATCTGGTTCTGTGTAAGGACGATCAAGGCTCGATAAGCTTTGAGACTTAATTAAATCAAATTGAGATTGTTCAAATTTAGGATTTTTCATGACCTCTAAAACAAATTTGAAGAACTCATCAAATTTTTCAGTTTTAGATTGAATGTTAATAGTCATGCCATTGCCGTCAGCACTTGCATAAGCTGCACCGCCTGCATCGATTGATTTATCTGCAATATCTTGCAAACTATGTTTGTCAGAGCCACGCAGTAATAAATATGAAGTTAAATCAACAACTGTACCTTTATCAAATAAAGATTTTTCTGTACCAAAATCCATAGTAATAGTGGCATAGGTACGATCATCACGAGTTTCTACAGGGAACAAAGCATACTTCATTCCGTTTTTAAGTTTCCCGCGGCTAATCTTTTTCTCATTAGTTTCGGCATATTGCTTTGAGGTTTTTAAAAATTCACTAACTTCTTGTTGATAAACTTTCGGATCTTTTAAAGGCTCTGGTTTAACATCGGTTTGATCTAAAGTTTTAGGCTTATCTTTAGGGTCAAGTTGCAATGCTTTCTTTTGATCTTCAGGTGTCGGCAAAATATCGCCATCAATACGATGCCCAGCAACAAGGAACTGTTTCAAGGTTTGATTGACTTCATTGAGTTTCACTTTCTCAACTGCATCTAAATCTTTAAAATATTGGTCCCATTGCCCACCAGCTACACTGTAATCACTTAAACGAGAACCCAAAGCAACGGCATCTTTATTGACTAACTCACCTTGCGTTTTCATTAAGCTTTTTACGCGATTTAGCTCAGTCTCTGTAAAAGGCTTACCCTTTTCTATTCCCGAGAGTAAAGCACTTTCAACTTTATTAGGGTCATTTTTTGGTGAGTAAACCGCACCTAAAAATACGACATTAAAATCTTGATCTAACCATGTTGATGCCTGAACGTCTGTAGAAATACCCGTTTCAACCATGTTTTGGTATAAATGACCACTTGGTTGCATGGTATATAGCATTGGTGCTAAAGCGAGTGTTGGCTGAATTTTCGTGTTTTTTCCATTCATATAGATATGGAATTTGGCCAAATCACTGCCCTTTTTCACTACAAACTCACGATCCTTCATTTTTGTAGAATCTAAAACAGGTACCTGAACAGGCTTCGGCACAGCTCGCGCAGGAATAGGACTAAAATATTGGTCAATTGTTTTTAAAACATCAGTTTTATCAAACTTACCTGAAACAACCATAACCGCATTGTTAGGTGCGTACCAACTGCGGTAGAACTGGTTCAATTCAGGCATTTTAATAGACTTAAGCTCAGGTAAATCACCAATTGGTAATCGCCCTAAATACTTGTTTCCATAAGCCGATTTCCACATTTGATCCATTAAGACAGCAAAAGGCTGATCCATACGGACTTCACGTTCACGCTTTACGATTTCAATTTCAGAAGGTACAAATTTTTCTTGTAGAACTAATTTATCCATACGTTCAGATTCAAGGTACAACACTTGATCTAGCGCATTTTTTTCTGGACGAACGATATTGGTATATTTGGTTGAATAGTAATCCGTGCTCGCATTTGTCATTAATGTATATTGATCTAAACGGCGCTGAAATTCTTCACCCTTTACGTTTTGCGTGCCTTTAAATGCCAAATGCTCAAGTAAATGTGCTAAGCCACTTTTACCTTGTGGGTCATTTAAAGAACCTGTCAAATAGATAGTATTAATAAAGATTTTATTTTCTTTGTCATTCGGTGCAAGCACTACCCGAAAGCCATTATCTAATTTATATTCCTCAATACTTTGCTTACTTTTTACTAATGTCGTTTGTGCAAAAGACGCAGCACTTAAACCAAGAATACATAGGGAGAGAGTCAGTTGTTTAAACTGCATGAACATAGAAATACCAATTAATTTGAATAATAAAAAATCAATAGTTGTAAGAGTATAGTAGGTAATTTAAGCTGACATTAATAGTAAAGTTTTGAAAAGAAAGCCGTTTATTTAAACGGCTTTTTATTTTAAAGAAAAATTTCTGCTTGCATATAAAGTTTGCTATATCCTGCAATTTCAATACGTTCCTGATTCATTATATTGCAATATAAAACGCCTCCACGGCTAGAAGCTTGATAAGCCACAATATTATTTTTGCTCAGCTTTTCTGCCCATAACGGCGCTATTGCAGTATGAATTGAACCTGTAACAGGGTCTTCTTCAATGCCTGCAACAGGTGCAAAGTAACGAGACACACAGTCATAGTGCTCGTCTGCTTTTGTAGTGATTACGACATCCATATCTGTAGCCGTAATAGCTGTCCGTTTACCTAAGGCTTTAAGCTGCTCATCTAACACGTCTTGCACTGATTCATACTCAATAATATAAGCTTGAACATTTTGATAAACAGCCTTAAATGGTTTGCTTAAAGCTTGTCGTAAAATAGCTGGATAATCTTTCACTTGTTCAGCCTTACGAATTGGAAAATTCATTCTGATTTTGCCATCTTCATCTTGATGAACAATAAAAAGCCCTAAGTTTCGGACATGAAAATTAATGGTCTTTTTATCCGTAAAATCTTTAAAGAGTACAAAAGCACTCGCAAGAGTCGCATGACCACAAAAATCGACTTCAACCATTGGTGTAAACCAACGAATTTCATAGTTTTCAGAATCTATAATTTTTACAAAAGCAGTTTCAGATAAGTTATTTTCAAGCGCTATCTTTTGCATTAAATCTGCATCTAGCCACTCTTTTTCAACAATCACAGCAGCTGGATTTCCACGAAATAACTCTTTTGTAAAAGCATCGACTTGATACATTTTCATGATAGCGCTCTCTTTTGTAATAAGCTCATTTTCTAAAACTATTTAAAATAAAAACAGATACAGTTTTTTTTAAAATCCACATCACAATGGCAATTTAAGCATATAAAAAAACGGCTCATTCAGATATGAATGAGCCGTTTTATACTAACTATTAATGATGTTGAGTTAACTCAATTTCATCTTCACTATTTAATATGTCTTTATCTGTTTGGCCCATCAGTTGACTCGTCACTACACCCGCAGTCATTGACCCATTTACATTTAATGCAGTACGGCCCATATCAATTAACGGTTCGATTGAAATAAGCAGCGCAACCAAAGTTACAGGTAAACCCATTGCAGGAAGCACAATCAGTGCAGCAAAAGTCGCACCACCACCAACACCAGCCACACCAATCGAGCTTAAAGTCACAATACCCACTAAAGAAGCAATCCACATTGGGTCGAGTGTATTAATCCCCATAGTGGGAGCAACCATCACGGCCAACATTGCTGGGTATAAACCCGCACAACCATTTTGACCAATGGTTGCACCAAATGAAGCAGAAAAACTCGCAATAGATTCTGGAATACCCAAACGACGAGTTTGCGCTTCAATACTCAGTGGAATACTTGCTGCACTTGAACGGCTTGTAAACGCGAATGTTAAAACAGGCGCAACTTTCTTAAAGAACTTAAGCGGAGAAACACCGGTCAGGGTCAAAATAATGGCATGAACGCCAAACATAATCGCCAAACCTAAATATGACGCAACCAAAAAACCACCTAGGTTTAAAATGTCGGCCACATTTGAACTTGCCACAACCTTAGTCATAAGCGCAAAAACACCATACGGTGTAAGCGTCATGACTAAACGTACAAGCTTCATGACCCAAGACTGTAACGTCTGAATAGCAGTCAAAATACGCTGACCTTTTTCTGCATCATCTTTCATTAAATTAAGCGCAGCTATCCCTAAAAAGACAGCAAAAATAACTACACTAATAATTGAAGTCGGATTTGCACCCGTTAACTCAGCAAAAGGGTTACTTGGAATAAAGGAAAGAATAAATTGCGGTACGCTTAAGTCTGTTACTTTACTTACATAATCAGTATTAATTGCAGTTAAACGCGCAGTTTCAGCAGCACCTTGCACCAAACCTTTGGCAGTTAAGCCAAATAAATTCGTCACAAATACACCAACCAGCGCAGCAATTAACGTTGTGAATAATAAAGTTCCGATGGTATAGACGCTGATTTTTCCTAAAGAGGAAGCCTGATGCAACTTGGCTACTGCGCCTAAAATTGAAACAAAGACCAAAGGCATCACGACCATTTGTAAAAGTTTTACATAGCCGTTACCAACAATATTAAACCAGCTAATAGATTCAGCAAGAATCGGATGGCCACCGCCATAAATCAAATGTAGTCCTAAACCAAACACTACACCTAAAACTAAGCCAGCAAGAACTTTTTTAGATAAGCTCCAGTCCGTTTTACGTGTTTGGGCGAGTAAAAATATTAACCCGACAAAAACCACAATATTGATGATTAAGGGTATATTCATTCCCAAACTCCAAATTATTGCTTGTGTCATCTTTTAAGGGGGCATATTTGACCATAGCCGGCCTATATAAACTACCCTTTTCCACAATTTTCTAGCATGCAGATCATTACCGATCTGGATGAGAATATAAAATGACATTTAAATACATATATATCACTTTTAGGGCATAAGCTAAGTAGGACATTTATGTATTAAAATTAAGCACATTTCTGTATAAACTGTTGCTCAATAAAACCAATAAATTGCTTTAAATTATTCCCCCATGTCTCAGGAGGCTGAGCAACGACATAAGTGGTGAAGTGTGCAGATTCAGTATTAATTTCAAAACAGCTTAATGAGACTTTATCGGCCACTTTGGTTAAGTATGACTTTGGCAATAGCGCAAAGCCGACACCTAACTCTACACAACTGACAATACCGTCCAGGCTACCCATTTCCATGATTTGCGAAGGCGGCACACTATGGTCATTTAAAAACAGCTCAATTGCATGGCGATAGGAACACCCTTGTCGAAATGCAATAAATCTGGTCTTTGCAAGCGTGGCAATGTCAGGAAACTCGGTTTGCTGTTTTGGGCAAACCAAAACCAATTGTTCTTGCCATATCGGATAGCTATATAACTCAGGAATCACATATTTCGAGGCAACAAAAGCGCAATCAAGCTCACCTTGCTGCACAGCGTTAATCAAATATCCTGTTGGGTGAGTTTGAAGCTCAATCGGCAAATTGGGATATTGCTGCATACATTCATTCAGTAATTGAGGAAGTCGTATGGCCGCTGTGGTTTCCATACTGCCTAAACGAATGGTTTCGTTCGGATCAATATCACTGTCTTGAAAGATTTTTTTCGCTTTATTGTGCAGCGCGATCATTTGAACAGCATAGCTATGCAACTGCTGCCCTGCATTGGTTAATGTCACGGGATTATGGCGATTTAATAAAACCACTCCTAACTCTTCTTCAAGCTTTTTCACATGACTGGTGATATTCGATTGAACCGTATACATTTTTTGTGCAGCCAGTGAAAAACTTCCACTCTCTGCAACCGCTAAAAAAAACTCTAGAGACTTAAGCAACATATCACTATCTCAAAATAAGATAATTAGTATCATATTAAATCATTTTTAAAGATTGTAAAACTCGCTTTTAATAATAAAAAAATTGAGTGATTTCACATGACTACGCTTTATCGAATGAGTCTGCTTGTATTTTTAGCAACTTGCTTGGGTATTGGTGTTTTTAGATTTTCCTACACTGCTCTCATGCCAATCATGATTGTGCAATACGGATGGACACACGACTTCGCAAGCTTCTTAGGCAGTGCAAATTTGCTGGGCTATTTGCTAGGTGCCTTGTTGGCGTTGTTTAGTATTAAAGAAAAATCTATTCCCATACTCATTGTAAGTTCAGCAGTTGTGGGCAGCTTAAGTCTACTCTGCTGTGCCTTCATACACATGCCATTGGTTTGGTTTGTGTTCTGGCGCACCATTTCAGGAATTGCAGGCGGTCTACTCATGATTTTGGCACCGAGCTTTGCCATGAAAAATATTGCAATGAGTCAAAGGCTCAAAGTCAATTTCTTAGGGTTTAGCGGCATTGGTGTAGGCGTGTTATCTGCCACTATTATTATTCCCTTACTTAAAAATATGCCCATTCAATATGTCTGGAGCATTTTTGCAGCGCTCTCTATTTTTGGCAGTCTTGCACTTTTCCAATTACTCAACCATCAACCACAGCAGTCTGTTCAAACAACTAGCCAAATCCCTCAAAGCATCAAACATTCACGCTTGGGAGTGGTCATTATTATTGCCTATATGTGCAGTGCTTTTGCCTATATTCCGCACTCTTTGTTTTGGATGGATTACTTATCGGGAACCTTGCATTTTCCATTGCAACAGCGAAATTTGTTTTGGGTGCTGTATGGCATCGGAAGCTGTATAGGCGCTTTTGTGGCGTACTGTTTAAGCCGCTTCACCGGATATTTACAAGCAATTAAATGGCTTTATGGCATTTACTGCATAGCCGTTGCATTACCGTTCTTTTCACATGCCATCTCTTTACTTGCATTGTCTTCATTTCTTACAGGTTTGCTCACGCCTGCCACCGTATTCATTAGCTCTTATAGCCTTTTACAAATTTATGAGCAGCGTTATCAAAAACTCTGGAGCCTTGCCACGATTGGCTTTGCCAGTACCCAGCTTTTAGGTGGCGTGGTTATAAGTACCTTACATCATTTGCACTGGTCGTATGCCCACCTCTTTTTAATGAATGGCATTGTATTGCTGTTTGCCGCCAGTCTGTTAGTTCGCACCCGTTCTTCCATACCTATCACTCTCGGAGAAACCAAATCATGAAAACTCTGCTCTTTCCTTTATTTCTAGTTGCTTTCGTTCTTATTATTCAAGCCCTAGACCAGAGTTATCAAAAGAAAATCGGTGCACCCAAAACGGCAAAACACCCTGAGTTTATGCAATAAAAAAAGCCCCGATATATCAAGGGGCATTCACATTTATTTTATATTTAAGGCTTATTGTAAGATGCAAATACTGTCAAAAGATAATAATCAAACAAACTCTCTCTATCATCAACATGATTGGGGCTTAATAACTGAGTCATTGCACCATCTATAATAAATAAAAACAAATGAGCATCTTGATAAGTCGCATTCTTCCTATATGTAGATATAAGCTGATAAATCGTATTAACAAGCCATGTTCTATATTTTCTCACAACATCATAAGCCACTGGATAAGCCAACTTAATTTCCACAATCGCTTTAAAAATCAAATGATATGAGCTTTGCATATCGACATGTAAATAGAAAATTTTCTTAAGCTTATCAACCAAACTTAAATTTCCCACCTGTTCTAAAATAAATTTCACTTTTTCAATTAACTGGTTTTTATGTACAACCAGACATATTTCAACCAGTTTTTCTTTAGATTCAAAATATTGATATAAAGTCATTTTAGCTATTTTTGCTTCTCTAACGATAGTGTCAACACCAACATTAGTAAAACCATATTCACCAAACAAATAACTAGAAGTTTCAAGAAATTTTCTTGCTTTCCCACCTACTTTTAAATCAAGCATAAATTATTATTCCAATCATTTTTATTTTAAAGTTCAAGATATAGTTTTTTAAAATATATACAGCGTATAAAATAAAGGTGTAAGAAAACACCTTCAAGATTATATTACCAAATATATCTCGAATATAAATACTAAATGTAATTTTTGAATGTAATAATCTAAAAAATTAAAACCTATAAAAGATTAAAACTTTAAAGAAAATAATAATTTCTAATGAAATATAGGGACTTTGGTCAAGGCAACCAATAAACGAATTTTCAAGAACATGACAACCTCCAATACTCACAATTGGATCTGCCAAAATAATAAATTATGGTGGCAGAACGGAAGAGGGTTGACGGACCAGTAACACTAACTAGCACACCCGAGGGTGTCCCTCTCCCGTCCTACCTCTACGGGAGGGAACGAGTGGCACATCCGAAACAAATCCTCAGAAAAGGATTACCTCTGATGCTAGTGTTAAGCAGTCCGTCAAGACTGCCTGGCAATGTGGCCAGAATTTGAAGAATAATGATTGGCTAAACGGCTGTCAATAAACTACATTTATTAATTGTAAAAAAAATTAGACCGTAAATAAATACTTAACAATCTATATGTTGGGTATTTGATCATAAACAAAACCATCTTTGCTTTGAAAAAATATATCAAAGCTTTGACTCATTAACCAATCTTGCTGACTTTGCTTTTTAAAAATTGGGGAAATTCGTTCAATATAATAGCTTATCCATTCTGTATTATTTTTAAAATATGACTTATCCTTTAAATCGGCATATAAAGATTGCAAGTTAACCGATATAGTTTCAATAAAAGGATAAAACAACCAAACTGTTAAATCCATAGGTTCAACTTTAATCACTTTATATTTATAACTTTCATCAAAACTTTCAACTCGATAAAGCTGTGCCCCATTTTCGGTATATACCGAATACATCAGTTTAGTGTTTGCGACTTGAAAATAATCTTTCCCTATTTCACATTCTCTTAAACGTCTTGAAATTTCTAAACATTCGGACAAATACTCAGGTGGTAGCTCTTTAAAACTATTAAAAATAGAAACAGCACGGCTAATTACAAAATATTCACCCGTTCCTGTAATTATTCCATTTTTCCATGGAAAAATTTTAGAAATACATTCATTTGTAAAATTTAACGTACCATCTGGGTTAATGGTGACTTTCTTATTATCCGAAGCAATGATAATGCTATCGTTTAATTGAATTGCAACAATAAATGTCATAAAGATGGTGGAATTAATCACGTTTAAATACTATTATTATGCAGATTATAGTTTAACTTTAAATCTTTTTAATAAAATAATAGGTAAATCTAAATCATGGCTGGTGGTTCACAGATTATTATCAATAAAAGCGGTATTACTTTTATTACGCCGTCTAAATTCGAAGTTAAGGCTGGTCAGCATCTTTTTAAGCCCGGTGCTCAAGTACAAATGCCTCAGAATGCACTTCCCCAACCGATCTGTATCGAATGTCTTATGAAAGCTGCGAAAGAAGGCGTAGGGATCGTTAGAAGATGAGTTTTAATAATCAAAATTTAGAAAGTTTTATTGCTAACCATCATAAAGATGAACAATTATTTTTGCTTGTCGATGGCGCACAGATCGACCATGGCCATATATCACACCTTGAAGACACATACGGCGATTGCTTCTACTTATTTCAAGGTACATATGAAGAAGAAGCCTATCAGTATGGTCCTATTTTGTTTGAATTAAATAAACTTGACCTTTATCAAGTTGAAAATCAAATCAACCTTATGAAAACAAAAGATTCAATGGTTTTAATTAAAAGCAAATTAGACATTAAACAATTGAAAAATAAGCTTCTAGAAAAGCTCTATATTGAACTCGATGACGGCGGGATAGGTATTATTCGATATTACGATCCGCGTGTCTTAAACCGCCTTTCTCTCATCTTTAATAGTGAACAGAAAAAGCAATTGCTTGAAGGCTTTGAGTCCATTTCTTTTATGCTCAACGAATTAAGTTATGAGTTGAAATACAATGATTAAGTTAGATAAAAATCAGATTGATAGCCTTGAGAAAGTAAAAGATCGAGAAGAACTCTGTGAAAAAATTTATCAGTACTTAGTAGATAAGAAGGATTCTTTCAGAGCTTATTCAGTAAATTACGATCAACTAAAGCCTGAGATATACAAGAGCTTTGATTTATTGGTATCGCTTTTATTGACTGACAATGAAGTCATTTGTCAGCTGATCGTATGGAATACGATTATGAGGAAAGATGTACTTGAAGATCCTGGTATACAAGAATTTATTTATAGTTCCAATATTCGCGGTAAAGATCTTTTATCGACTTTTGAATTTTACGAATTGAGAGATTGATGAAATGTGGATGTTTGTTTTACGTGGTGCCGCTGCGGTTGGTGGACGAGCTGCTGCCCCAGCTGCAGGCGAAGTTGTCGCTGCTCAAGGCGGCAGAGTTATTGCGACCGAAGCAGCGAAAGGTATGACGACCATTGTTCTAGCTAAGGAAGTCAGTAAAGATATAGCAAAGCAACAACGATGTAATAAGTGCGAACCTTACCAATTAGGCAATAAGCACGAAATTGAACGCTCGATGGGTAATGAAATTAATACACAATATCAGTTCAAAATCGCTAACTTATCTAGCTATCCTTTAACCTTTAGAACATCTGAGCCCTTTTTAAAACCCGGAAATAAAAAGGAAACAACAAAGGTGCAAGAATGGGTAGTAGGTGGTGTTTCTTTTGATGGACTATGGCCGATGGAATGTATTCTGGTCGAAGCGAAAGGCCGATATGCACAATTTTTAGATCCTAAAATGAAAGTATTCATTAGAAATAATGTTTTTGATCTTATGATTAAAGAAGCTGCAAGCCAAAGAGCAGTTGTCCTAACTTTAAAGACTGCTAAGTTAAACTGGTATTTTTATGAAAAAGAAACGAAAGACTTTTTTGATGAACGTATCGCAAATATGATTCACACAATTTTTATGCCTTTATAAATTTGGATATTAAAATGAGAGAGTTTGTCCTTAGTACACGCCTACCAAAAGAGTTAGGAAAGTCTTCAGCTGACATTGAAGCGCAATTAAAAACACTAGAAAATATAGTAAATGAAATTTCTGTTATTGATCCAATTTTTGCGAATTGGTATGTCAATAATTATGATGAAACTGCTCCTGAAGCACCTTTAGAATATAAAATCCCTTCAGAACAAGGATTCAAATATCTATTTAATAAAAAAAGTGCTGACCAATTTGAAAGCTTTTCTTTATGGAATGGCCTTGAGGAAAATATTGACTCTGCTAGTTTAAGCTTTAGAAGCTTTACCCTAGTAATAACATTTCAAAAGGTTCTAAGTGCTGAACAGATTGTTCAAATTTTTGAAGTGCTATTAAAGAATTTAAAAATTGAATATCTATATGTTAATTATAAATTCTTTAGAGATATTAATGTATTTGAACATCGTTTACCGACTACTTCGATTTGCTATGTCTCTTTAAATGTTGCTGCTGACTATTTGCCGTATCTTTATAAAAAAATAGATATAGATAACCAATACAACAAAGGTACTATTCTTGTATTTGATGAAAATTGGGCTTCTGAAACTGACGACTTAAAGAAAAAAGTGCAAGAAAATTCTATTGCTTTAATAGAATTGGGTGCAATTCCTGAAGCTACTATTCCTGATTCTTTTTTTCAGTAATTATTAAATACAATAAGAATAGGGGGGAAGAAAATTACTCCCCTTTCTTATAAAATACAGTCAAAACATAGTTTAATGAAATGAAAGAATTTTTTCTTAGTACCCGTATATCAAAAATTTTAGGTACATCTGATCATGAAATTAAAGCTCAATTAGAAACTTTAGAGCGAATGATTCAAAAAATTTCACAAATTGACCCAATTTTTTCGAAATGGTATGTAAACGACTCTGATGAGAATACTACTAAAGCACCATTAGATTACCTTTTTCCTTCAGAAAAGGCTCAAAAATTTCTCTTTAACCTTAGAAAAGAAGATGAATTTGAAAGCTTTTCTTTATGGAATGGATTAGAAGAAAGAATCAACTTTGCAAGTTTCAATTTTGATAATTTTGGCTTAGTTATGACATTTAAAAAAGTCTTAACAGATGAGCAAATGGTTCTACTATTTAAGGCTTTATTGGAAAATCTTAATTTTCAGTATATTTATATTAATGATGGATTTTTTAAAAAAATTAATATTTTTGAGCATAGACTACCTACCACTTCTATCTGCTATGTTCCTATCAATATAGCCACAGACTATTTACCACATCTTTATAAAAAGGTAGATATAGATAACCAATACAACAAAGGTTCTATTCTTGTGTTTGATAAAAAATGGGCAGATGAAACAGAAGAATTAAAGAAAATAGTGCAGGAAAACTCGATAGCACTTATTGAACTTGGAGCAATTCCTGAAAAAGAATTACCCGAAGGTCTTTTTAGTGAGTAATCTATAAATATAGTGATAGTTGGGGTACAAGGCGTGCCCCCCTGTTTTATCGAAAATAAAAGCAAAAAATAATCGTTAGATAAAACAATATCACTTATCCCAACAATTTTATGCCTTTATAAGAATTGGACCTCAGCATGACAGAGTTTTTTTTAAGTACCCGTATTCCAAAAATACTAGGCTCTACAGATAGTGAAATTACTGCACAAATTGAAAATACAGCGCAGTTTATAAACAAAATTTCAGAAATTGACCCTATTTTTAAGACTTGGTATGTCAATAATGCAACCAGTTCAAAACCACCATTAGACTATCCATTTCCTTCTGAGAAAGCGAAAAACCATCTTTTTCAAAAAAGAAAAAAGAATATTAATAAAAGCATACTTTTATGGAACGCACAGATAGAAAGTCGCCTATTTGCTAGTTTTCGGTTCGATAGAGTAGGCTTGCTAATGACATTTGAAAAAGTCCTAGAAACGGAGCAAATAATTAAGCTATTTAATGCTCTTCTTGAATGTTTTAAATTTGAATATATCTATCTTAATACCGATTTCTTTGCTGATATAAAAATTTTTCCTCATCGACGCGAAATCACGTCGATTTGCTACGTCCCTGTCAGTATAGCCGCAGACTATTTACCGCACCTCTATAAAAAGGTTGAAGTAGATAACCAATACAACAAAGGAACTATTCTTGTTTTTGCTGAAAACTGGGCAGATGAGACAGACGAATTAAAGAAAATAGTTCAAGAGAACTCAATTGCCCTTATTGAGCTAGGCGTTATTCCAGAACGCGGGATTACCAGACTGTTTTTTTAATGAGTAATTCAAAATAGATTCTTAGCCCTCTTTGAAAGGGCTTTTTTTGTAAATATTAACATCTTCTCAAAGTGAAAATAGATTGTATAGACATGTACTACAAAATGCATAATGATCATTCTTTTGAAGGCTTGCAGAGTGCCCTACTGACAAAAAATGTCATATTATGTCAATGTGGACTGTTATTTTCTGATCTATATTCAATAAAAATTTATAATTTTTAATACTTAAAATAGAGTAAGACATGAGCAATAACAATTATATTGATGAGCTTTTGAAGCTCTTAGCGATGTTCGCTTTTATCTGCGTTTCATTATTAGCATTTAAATGTCGAACTATATTTGCCCTGGACATCACCACATCCTATGAAGTCTCTTTAAAGATTATTATTTATATTGCCACAGCGGCTACTCTTGGCTTTTTAACACGCGATCATATTGAGTTTACAACACAATTTTTAATTGCTATTCCATTTGCATACTTTTGGCTATCGCCTGTTCTTGACTATAAAGCCATTCAAACCATCCCAGAGGTTCCATTTTACCTCTCTGGTCATGGTCAAATTTTAGGATTACTCCTCGTCATTATCTTCTGCTTTGCGCTATGGGTATTTAAAGAAACAAGCTCAAATTCGCATTAGTCTTAAAAAGTCTGAATAACGATTTTTCGTGATTTTTATAAAGTTAAAAATGGTCACTGAAATATATATTTTTATAATATATATTTTAAATAAATTACTTTATATCAATTAAAACTTAAAAATGTTAAATGTATCAAGCCCAGCAAATGCTGTTGTAGTAACTATTATTTCAATAATTGCTACATTTAGCCTTCTTATATGGAAGTTTAATGTTTATGTTGGTATAGATGTCTATACCAGTGGAGAAGTACTTTTCAAAACTCTGTTATATGTAATGGTAATAGGGCTATTTAGTTACTATTTCCGCTTTACCATTAAAATGAGTAACACGGTAATCTTTTCATTACCGCTGTTTTTCTTTTGCATTAGACCTATTTTGAACTATAAACTTACGCACAGTATTGGACAAGTTCCCCTCTATGCAACTCATTATGGTCAGGGTGGAATATTGTTAAGTTTAACTGTACTGACTTGTATGCTTTGGGCTTATACTGCGAACTCATAGCTTGTTATTTGTATTAACTTCAATACTATAAATAATATTCATTAAACAACAAAGAAGCCCTCATTAAGGGCTTCTTTGTGACAGTCTAATCTTCCATATGACGAATAATTGCCTCACCAAATTCAGAACAACGCAATAAGGTTGCACCGGGCATTAAACGTTCAAAATCGTAAGTCACCGTTTTTGCTGCAATCGCTCCTGAAATACCTTTAATAATCAGGTCTGCCGCTTCCGTCCACCCCATATCTCGAAGCATCATTTCAGCAGAAAGAATAATTGAACCAGGGTTTACTTTATCTTGCCCAGCATATTTAGGTGCTGTGCCATGTGTTGCCTCATATACGGCAATTGCACCCCCGATATTTGCTCCCGGAGCAATTCCTATACCTCCTACTTCTGCTGCTAATGCATCAGAAATATAGTCACCATTTAAATTAAGGGTTGCTATCACTGAGTAGTCGGCGGGACGCATCAAAATTTGCTGTAAGAAAGCGTCCGCAATCACGTCTTTAATTATGATGTCTTTACCATTTTTAGGGTTCTTAATTTTAACCCATGGCCCACCATCTATGAGTTCACCACCAAAACGATCTAAAGCTAACTCATAACCCCATTCTTTAAAGGCACCTTCGGTATATTTCATAATATTACCTTTATGAACAAGGGTTACCGATGGTTTGTCATTATCTATAGCAAACTGAATGGCTTTACGAACTAAACGTTGCGATCCTTCTTTAGATACAGGTTTGATTCCAATACCGCATCCTTCTGGAAAGCGAATTTTTGTGACGCCCATTTCTTCTTGAAGGAACTTAATCACTTTTTTGGCTTCTTCAGAATCAGCTTTCCATTCAATACCTGCATAAATATCTTCCGAGTTTTCACGGAAAATCACCATATCGGTTAATTCAGGGTGCTGAACAGGTGAAGGAACGCCTTCAAACCAACGTACAGGGCGTACACACACGTACAAGTCTAATTCTTGGCGTAATGCCACATTAAGTGAGCGAATACCGCCACCAACTGGAGTAGTTAATGGGCCTTTAATTGAAACGACAAATTCACGCAGAGCTTCAAAAGTTTCTTCTGGCATATAACTGCCATAAATTTTATTAGCCTTTTCACCGCAATAGACTTCCATCCACTCAATGGAACGTTTACCGCCATAGGCTTTTAAGACAGCCGCATCAACAACTGTTTTCATGGTCGGTGTAATATCTACACCAATACCATCACCCTCAATAAAAGGAATAATTGGATGATTTGGTACATTCAGTGATAGGTCTGCTTTTACTTTAATTTTATCACCATCGGCAGGAACCACGATCTTCTGATAACCCATTGTGTAGATTCTCCCTTTTATAATATTTAACTAACCAAACAAAAATAATTATCGATAAACAATACTTTCAACTTTTATTAACGCATAATAGCTTAATCGAATTTAATCCTTTTTGAGATTTATGTGGGAAATAAGCAAATTTCACACTTAAATATAGCTCAATGTTTTTACCGCTTATTTGAAAGAAGAAGTCATTTTTTATGAAAATCGTCATTCTTAACAAACCTTATGACGTACTCTCCCAGTTTCGTAAAGACGAAGCGCATATGACGGTCTCTGATTTTATAGATGACCCGACTTTACGCATAGCAGGTCGTCTTGATATGGACTCTGAGGGTTTAGTTTTTTTAACCGATCATGGTGGTTTGAATCAGTTCATTACCAACCCTGCGAATAAAAAATACAAAACGTATTTAGTTCAAGTTGATGGCGATGTTACTGAAGAAGCGCTTGAGCAACTTCGTAAGGGTATAGAGCTTAATGATGGTATGACTTTACCAGCAAAAGCAATTAAGGTAAGTGAACCTGAATGGGTCTGGGACCGCGATCCTCCTGTACGTTACCGTGCCAACATTCCAACCTCTTGGATTGAAATCTCTATTTGTGAAGGTCGTAACCGCCAAGTTCGCCGCATGACCTCTGCGGTAGGTTTCCCAACTTTACGTCTCATTCGTACTAAAATTGGTTCAATTGATTTAGTTCAATTAGGACTAGAACCGGGTGAGACCAAAGAAATTGAACCTCTACTCTACCCTGACTTTAAAGATGTGCCAGCAGAACAACCTTATCGTTCACGTTCTTATGTGAAAAAACCAGGTGGTACAGGTGGTAAACCAATGGTTCGTAAGAACAAAGATGGTTCTGTTAAAAAGTCTGGTACAAAACGTATCTGGCAAATGGATGAAAGTGAAAAGCCACGTCGTAAGACCAATGGTACAACTCGTCCAAATACCAAAGCTCCACGTGGCCGTGGCCGCAATGGTCGTTAAGATTTAATCTTTTAAAAGCTCACGTCAGTGGGCTTTTTTTAATGCCATTTATTTTTATAAAAAAATAAAAAAAGCCGATGTATAAACACCGGCTTTTAAGCTATTCATACGAGTTAGTAATTAAGCACCAACACTTGCAAGAGCAGCATTGAATGTAGCGCTTGGACGCATTACAGCATTTACTTTCGCTGGATCAATTGCGTAATAACCACCGATATCGGCTGCTTTACCTTGTACTTGAGCAAGTTCAGCAACAATCTTCGGTTCTTCTTCAGCTAAAGTTTTTGCAAGTGAAGTAAACTTCGCTTTTAACTCAGCATCTTCGTTCTGTGCAGCAAGTGCTTCTGCCCAGTAAAGTGATAAGTAGAAATGGCTACCACGGTTGTCAAGCTCGCCTGTACGACGTGATGGAGACTTGTCGTTGTCAAGCAATTTACCAGTCGCTTCATCAAGTGTCTTCGCAAGCAACTTCGCACGAGCATTATTCTCTTTAACACCCATCTCTTCTAAAGAAGCTGCTAAAGCAAGGAACTCACCAAGTGAATCCCAACGTAAGTGGTTTTCTTCAACAAGTTGTTGTACGTGTTTAGGTGCTGAACCGCCTGCACCAGTTTCGTACATGCCACCGCCCGCCATAAGCGGAACGATAGACAACATCTTCGCAGAAGTACCAAGTTCCATAATTGGGAACAAATCTGTTAAGTAGTCACGTAAAATGTTACCAGTCACAGAAATTGTATCTAAGCCACGAACTACGCGCTCAAGTGTGTAACGCATTGCACGTACTTGAGACATGATTTGGATATCAAGACCAGTCGTATCGTGATCTTTTAAGTACTTTTGTACTTTCTTGATCAATTCGTTTTCGTGTGGACGGTATGGGTCAAGCCAGAAGATCGCAGGCATGCCTGAGTTACGTGCACGAGTTACTGCAAGTTTTACCCAGTCACGAATCGGAGCATCTTTCACCTGACACATACGCCAGATATCGCCTTCTTCAACATTTTGAGTCAATAACACTTCACCAGTGTCAAGATCGGTAATGTTTGCGATACCAGCTTCAGCAATTTCAAAAGTCTTGTCGTGAGAACCGTATTCTTCAGCTTTTTGAGCCATCAAACCAACGTTTGGTACTGTACCCATAGTCTTCGGATCGAAGTTACCATGCCATTTACAGAAATTGATCATTTCTTGGTAAATACGCGCAAATGTTGATTCTGGCATTACCGCTTTAGCATCGTATTGCTTACCATCAGCACCCCACATTTTACCACCAGCACGGATCATTGCAGGCATAGAAGCATCTACAATGATGTCGTTAGGTGAATGGAAGTTTGTGATGCCTTTTGCTGAGTCAACCATTGCAAGTGCAGGACGGTGTTCTTGGCAAGCATGTAAGTCTTCGATGATTTCTTCACGTAATGACGTTGGAAGCGTTTCGATTTTCTCGTATAACCCAGCCATACCGTTATTAACGTTGATACCTAACTCGTCAAATAACTTACCGTGTTTTTCAAAAGCTTCTTTGTAGTAGATTTTCACACAGTGACCGAACACGATCGGGTGTGAAACTTTCATCATTGTCGCTTTTACGTGTAAAGAGAATAAAATTCCAGCTTCTTTACAATCATCAAGTTCTTTTTCATAGAAATCACAAAGTGCTTTCTTGCTCATGAACATTGAGTCGATGATTTCACCTTCTTGAAGCGCAACTTTTGGCTTAAGAACAATGCTCTTACCACTGTTTGTGATAAGTTCCATTTTTACATTGCGCGCACGGTCAAGTGTCATTGACTTTTCGCCGTGGTAGAAGTCACCTTCTTCCATGTGTGAAACGTGAGTTTGTGACCACTGTTTCCACTCGCTCATTGAGTGAGGGTGTTTCTTAGCGTAATTTTTAACGGCAGCAGGAGCACGACGGTCAGAGTTACCCTCACGAAGAACTGGGTTTACTGCTGAACCTAGGCATTTGCCATAACGAGCTTTAATAGTTTTTTCTTCTTCAGTCGCTGGGTTTTCCGGATAGTCAGGAATTGCAAAACCTTTAGATTGAAGTTCTTTAATACATGCTGTCAATTGCGCAACAGAGGCACTAATATTTGGGAGTTTAATAATGTTAGTATCTGGATCTTGTGTAAGACGACCTAGCTCAGCAAGGTTGTCGGATACCTTTTGCTCTTCACTTAGGTAGTCAGCGAATTCTGCGAGCACACGTGCAGCTACAGAGATGTCACTTTTAACAATCTCGATACCTGCTGGCTTAGTAAAGGTCTCAATGATCGGCAGTAGCGAATAAGTCGCCAATAATGGCGCCTCGTCAGTCAGTGTGTAAATGATAGTTGACTTTTCACCAGCCATATATAGCCCCTTCCGTTGAATTGAGTTTTGAGGACCGAGCTTTTGGCCCAGTGCCTACGAACCGATATGCTTAAATAAAACCCTGAGAGTATCGACTCTCATTGGCTTCCAGTCAACGAAATATCCAGTGATAACGACATTTCGCAGCGAAATAATACATAATTTAAATCTATTGATAATAATCTTATACCTAACTTATGGTAATAGATGCACGTTTACCAACTTTTAAGGTATAGATCAGTCTTAAATTACATGAGATATCTTTCAGAGTTCTGACAAATATTATACTTTTCATTCAAAATAAACTCAAAGATAACACCTATTTCAATTTTTAAAATCTACTAAAAAGTAAGAACCGATGTACGAAACATCGGTTTTTTATAAACTATTTAACTGTTATTCAGGCTTTTAACCATTTATCAGCTTTTGTTTGATCTTCAATAATAAGTTCAACTTCAGTTAAGTTTATACTTTCACCTGTAACATCAAACGACAACAGCTCATCACGGCGGAAAGCTAAGACTTGATAATTACCCTTTTGCTTAGCATATTTCTCAATAAGTTTTGTGGTCGCTTTTAATCCATCAATTGCGATAATGACATCATTGGCAGAAATACCTGCTTTTGCCCCAGCTCCTTCACGTTGAGCATTTTGTACCAATACACCTTCAGGTTTATCGGTTAGCTTTAAACCATAAGCCAAAGTCTTATCGTTTTTAAGCGTATAACTTAAACCAAACTCAGGGAATAACTGATCCAGCGGCAACTCATCCGTTGTGTTAATCAAATGATTAATTTGCTCAACCCAACTATCACCCGTTAACTCTTCACATAAATCGAAAACGGTACGTTCATTAACCTGAATATCATTTTGTGTATTTTCATACAAACGACGCATTAAGGCATCAAGACTAGAACCACGTAAACGTAAGCCTAAATCTAAACATAAGGCAACTAATGCGCCTTTGTTGTAATAGCTGGTGCCCGCATTATTGGTGTTTTCATCTGGACGATAAAACTTAATCCATGCATCAAAACTTGATTCAGCTACTGTCTGAACAAAACGACCTGGATTTTGTAAATAACGATCAAGCTGTGACTTCAACAAATCTAGATAAGACTTCTGAGAGATCACACCGCTACGTAATAAAATGAGATCATCGTAATATGAAGTAAAACCTTCAAAGATCCACAGTAGCGAGGTATAACCTTCTTGATGTAAATTGTAGTTTGCAAAGTTTTCTGGGCGGATAAACTTCACTAACCAAGAATGAAAATACTCGTGGCTACATAACCCTAAGAAACGTTGATAGTCTTTCGAAGGTTCAGTTGGTTCATTCGATTTTGGTAAATCATCACGTGGTGTAATCAGACTAGTACTGTTGCAATGCTCTAAGCCACCATAACTATTGCCTGTTGCCATCGTCATAAAGGTATAGTTTTTAAATGGCGCTGAACCAAACATTTCAATTTCAGCTGCACAGATTTTTTCAATATCTGCTTTTAAACGTTCTATATTGGTATTGTGCTGTCCAGAAATTGCAAATTCATGTTCAATTCCATGAGCATCGAAGCTAAAACGTGTTTGCTCCGCAAGTTCAAATGGACTATCAATCAGTTGATCATAATGATCAGCTTTTAAGGTAAAACGTCCCTTAACTAAGCTTTTTGAAGCTAAGCCAGTTGCTAATTGAAAGTGTTTTAACTCGTCAGGCAAAAAGATTTCTAACTCACAAGCAGATTGCTCTTGTCCATCTAAACCTAAGCATACACAGGCTGGGTTAATATATAGACGAGTTTGATCTACATAAGCACCACGTACTGATAAATCGTAAGCATAGACATCATATTCAACAGTAATTAACTCATGATCGGTGTTAAATAAACGCCAGCGATTTTTTTCAGTTTTTTTAATATTGAGCATGCGCCCAGCTTCATCGTAAGCTTTTACAGCTTCAATATGCTTAGAAAACTCACGAATTAAATAACTACCCGGAATCCACGTTGGTAACCATAGTTCCTGATTTGGATTCGCTAAAAAACGAATTGTGACGTGAACAAGATGCTGTTTGTAATCATCGAACTCTATTTGATAATGCAACATAAATTCTTCAATTTAAAATAAGAACGGTTTCACCTTAGATTATCACTTTTTTGTATCGACTTGCGTAGATGTATTTTTTGGCAACAATTCAGACTAGCCTTCTACAAAAAAAAGGCATAGCATGCTGTGCATCTGTGTTCCGTATTTGCCAGTAAACGTCAAGGTCACCTAGTGAAATTCTTCCTATCTCTTTTTACACTGTTTAGTATTTTCTGTACTACTCTTACCAATGCTGCCCTTCTTAATATTGCTCCTGAGAGCGTCGAGGCCGCTGCTTGGACAATAGTAGATACTCAATCTGGTCAAGTTATTGCTGAACATAATAGTCATGTGCAACGTGCACCAGCATCTTTAACCAAAATGATGGTTGCTTATATTGCATTAAAAGAGGTTAAGGCTGGAAAATTAAAGCTAGATCAAGTTATTACTGCGACACCAGTAGTTAGCGTGGTTCAGTGGGATGAATCACAAATGTACCTTAAAGCAGGTGAGCAAATTTCAGTTGATCAGCTTTTGGCAGGTTTAATTGTGATGTCGGCAAATGATGCTGCGGTGACTTTGGCAGAAAAAATTTCTGGTGATGTGCCTCATTTTGTACAACGCATGAACCAAGAAGCTCAAGCTTTAGGCATGAAAGACACGCATTTTAGTAACCCTGCCGGTATTACAATGCCTGATCATTACACGACAGCGCATGATCTTAGCTTATTAAGTCAGGCAGTGATTCACCAAACACCTGAATATTTACATTATTCAAAAATGCCAAGCTTTAGCTACAATCAACGTTTTCATCATGCAACTAACTTTGCTTTGAAATATGATCCATCTGTAGATGGTTTAAAAACTGGCTATACCAAAGCAGCAGGTTATAATTTAGCACTTACAGCTTCACGTCCTTCGTTTTCACCGAACCTACCACAAAGACGTTTACTGGTTATTGTTTTAGGTACAGCAAGTGCAGTGAAGCGTGCTGAAATTGCCGATAAGTTAATGAATCTTGCTTATGCGTATACACGTGATGAAGTAGTTATTCCACAGCAAAAACTTATTGCTGAGCTACCAGTTATTAAATCAACTTTAAAAATGTTTAAGGTTGAAACTAAGCAGCCAACTATTGTCACGACTTCTTTATATGCCGAACCAGCAGCAATTGATTTAAATACGTTTGATTACGCAACACAACGCATTCAAGTCCTTGATAGCAATAAACAACTAAAAACTATTGCTCCACTAGAAACGACTCAAACTCGTGTAAATATTGCATTAAACGAGCAAAAATTAACAGCACCGTTAATGAAAGCCATGAACTTGGCAACAGTTTCAATTTATCAAAACAATCAACTGATTCACAGTCTGCAAATTGAAAATGATGTGCATATTGAAGAAGCCAATATTTTCCAAAAAATCATGATGTGGTTCTCAAATTTGTTCTCTATTTTTTCATCGAGTAATCATAGTGCAGCAAAACTCTACCCTGTAGATTCGCACTAAAAACATCAAATTGTGCACAGAGGCACAATAAATTTTATAAATAAAAGATGGCATAATTTAGCCATCTTTTTTTATAGAAAAATAATTAGGTGATAAAAATGGCCCAAAGTTTACATCATATTGTTATTGTCGGTGGTGGTGCGGGTGGTTTGGAACTTGCCACACAACTCGGTGAAACTTTTGGGAAAAGTGGTAAAGCTAAAATTACATTAGTCGACCAAAATTTGACTCATATCTGGAAGCCTCTACTTCATGAAATTGCGGCGGGTTCCTTAAACCCTCACGAAGAACAAACCAATTATTTTGCGCATGCAGAAAAACATTATTACGAATTTATATTGGGAACACTTGTTGCAATTGATAAAGAGAAAAAAATAATAGATTTAGTCCCTCCTCAAGTGTCTAAAGAACAGAACACTCAAGTTCAAAAACTCAGTTATGACACGCTTATTTTAGCGCTTGGTTCAGTATCCAATGACTTTAACACAACGGGTGTACGTGAAAACTGTCATTTTCTAGACAGTAGAAATCAAGCAGATATTTTCCAACAAGATCTTTTGCATTTGTACATTGAAGCACAGAATCAACCAGATCAACGTACACTCAATATTGGAATTGTTGGTGCAGGTGCAACGGGTGTAGAACTTGCTGCCGAGCTTATAGAAACCACTAAAAACTTTTACCGATATGGTTTGAAAAAAATCCATCCGAATCAAGTCAAAATTACACTGATTGAAGCTTCCGAACGTATTTTACCTGCTTTAAGTGAGAAAACAGCTGAGCATAGTGCAAAACAGCTCCAAAAAATGGGTATCGAAATTTTAACTCGACATCGCGTTGAAAAAATTGATAAGGATTGCATCTATTTCAGTAACGGTAATGAACTCAAAAGTGATATTACGGTATGGGCAGCTGGCGTAAAAGCACCGAAAGTTCTTGAAAGTTTTACCGATTTCGAACGTGACAACATTAACCGTTTAATGGTCTATGCTACGCTGCAAACTTATTCTGACCCAAATGTATTCGCTTTTGGTGATTGTGCACACTGCCAACTTGATGCACGAAACCCTCCTCTTGGACCACGCGCTCAAGTTGCCAGTCAACAAGCAAGCTTTTTAGTTAATGCTATGGCTGCCAGACTGAATGGCCGTTCGCAGCCAATGTTCACTTTTAATGACAAAGGTTCACTTGTGTCTTTAAGTCGTAATAAAGCCGTTGGAGAATTACTTGGGGATGTCAGTGTACAAGGATATATTGCTAAAACAATGTACGTATCTTTATACCGTTTACATCAAGCAACAATTCACGGATATACTCAAGCTGGACTACTTACAGTGAAAGATTTACTTACAAGACGAGTACGACCAAAAATTAAGCTGTATTGAGTTGAATTTTTTGAGTTCATCCCTATATAGGTAAAAACGCATTAGAAAAAGTGTTAAAGATTGAGATTTTGTAGTCTACAAAATTTATTTTTCACTTTATGATGTACGCTTTAATTGATTGAATGGATCAAAAACATGACTGCAATTGCAAATAACCACGTGGTTTCATTCCACTATAAATTAACAAACGCTGAGGGTGAAACACTTGATCAATCTCAAGGTGAACCACTTGCCTATTTGCACGGTGCAGGCAATATCATTCCTGGTTTAGAAAATGCATTAACTGGTAAAACTGTTGGTGATAAATTCACTGTAAACGTACCAGCTGCTGAAGGTTATGGCGAATACAACCCAGACCTAGTACAAGAAGTTCCAGCTCAAATGTTCCAAGGTGTTGATAACATTCAACCTGGTATGCAATTCCAAGCTCAAACTGATGACGGCGTTCAAATCGTTACAGTTAAAGCGGTTGAAGGCGACAACGTTGTTGTTGATGCTAACTTCCCACTTGCTGGCCAAGACTTAACTTTTGAAGTTGAAATCGTAGAAATCCGTGAAGCATCTGCTGAAGAGCTTGATCACGGTCATGTACACGGTGCTGGTGGTCACCACCACTAATTCATCTTTAACAAGATGATAAAAAGCAAAGCTTCGGCTTTGCTTTTTTTATGCATTTATTTTATATAATATTCAGTGAGTTAATTTATTATTGGACTATGCATGTCAAATGCTTATCAATTGATTTGGTTCCGACAAGATTTACGAGTGCGCGATCATGCAGCTTTATGGCATGCTTGCCAACAAGGTAATTCAATTGCATTAGTCATCTTATCGCCAGACCAGTGGAAACAGCACGACGATGCTCCAATAAAAATTAGTTTTTATTTAAGACAACTCAAAAAACTTCAAGAAGAATTGGCAGCTCTTCACATCCCTCTGGTTATTCAGGTCATCCCTTATTGGAAAGATATTGCCAAATCTATTTCTGACTTTAGTAAGAAATATAATATTGAAAATGTTTATGCCAATATTGAGGTAGGAGTAAATGAACTAAAAAGAGATAAAACTGTACAAGACACTTTAAATAAAGACAGTAAAGAACTTTTTTTATTTCATGACCGCACGATTTTTCCTCTGCGTTCAATTCGCAATAAATCAGAACAACCTTATCAAGTTTTTAGTGCCTTTAAAAAAGTGTGCTACTCAAAATTAGATACTAGTGGTTTACCTCAATGTTATCCTTTACCTAATAAACAAACTAAAGTTCCAACCGATTTACTAGAAGTGGAAAATACAAACTTAGCTGAAATTGAAAAGCTATTCTGTTCATCCATTACAACAGAACAGCAAGATTTATGGCCTGTTGGCGAGTCATATGCATTAGAACAACTAGATCATTTTATTGAAGACTCGGTATCTCACTATAAAGTCGAGCGAGATTTTCCCCACATAACAGGTACAAGTAAACTTTCGCCTTATTTAAATATTGGAATTTTATCTATACGCCAGTGTTTACAAGCATTATTCCGCAGTCAACATGGTAACTTTCATTTAACCAATGAAGGTCAGCAAACATGGTTAGATGAACTTATTTGGCGAGAGTTTTATCAACATATTTTATTTGACTTTCCATATGTGTCTAAACATGTTCCATTTAAAAAGGACACTCAAAAAATTCAATGGAATCATAACCCAGAACACCTAACTGCATGGCAAACTGGTCAAACAGGTATTCCTATTGTTGATGCCGGAATGCGTCAGCTTTTACAAACAGGCTGGATGCACAATCGAGTACGAATGATTACTGCTATGTTCTTATGTAAAAACTTACTGATCGATTGGCGTATTGGTGAGCAATGGTTTATGCAACATTTAATTGATGGAGACCTAGCTGCAAACAATGGTGGATGGCAATGGTGTGCTTCAACTGGAACAGATGCTGTACCGTATTTCCGAATTTTTAACCCGATTAGCCAATCGCAAAAATTTGATCCGAATGGTGATTATATTCGCACATGGGTAAAAGAATTAGCTCATCTAGACAACAAATCTATTCATGACCCTTATTCAGCCAATAAGTCTCTTCAGTTGAATTATCCAAAACCGATTGTTGATTTAAAAGAAACGCGCCTAAAAGCAATTGAAACATTCAAGCGTATTTAGTTAACAATTACGTCTTATATGTTTACTTTTGATTAAAAAATAATAACGGGATTTGACTATAAAGGGACTTTCAACTACAAATAAACAGTATAGATACTTAAAAAGGACATAAACAACAACAACTTCCAAAATCACGACCTTTCATTATAAAAGTATAAAAAAATTAACATTACAAAAAAGGTAGCATAAACCATATGCAACAAAAGAACCCAGGTAGAACACTCGTCTTATGGATTATTGCAGCTCATCTATTTATGGGAATGATTGCATACGAGTGGCTGCCTGTAAGCTTTAGAGGAAGCTGGATTTTTATTCTAATTCTTTTAGTTTCTGGTGCTTTTTTAGAAGTTGGTTTATCACTAATTGTGGGTTTACTCGCTTTTATTGGCGTATCTGTTTATTTTCTCCTTGACCTTGGAGCACAAACGCATATTGAACGTCAGCTTCTTTTACTTTTTATTATTCCTCTTATTCCAGTTTTTTTAAGTGCCGTACGCCATAATATTGAAACTAACGTTCAGAAATATCGCGATATTCAAAGCTATGACCGAAATTATCGTCGGGATATTTTTCCATTAAGCGCTTTAAAATATTTTCAACATAGTTTTTTTAGATTGCTTGATCATCATCATGTGCAAGATTATGAAGTCTTCGTGATTAGAATTCTTAATCGTAGTCTAATCAAAGAAATGTTAGGAGATGATGTCTGGAAAACCACTCAAAATGAAATGATTACGATTTTGAGCCAACATCAACCGAATGAAATTGTTTTCCAATTTGCTGATGATGATTTAGAGAACATATACAGCATTGTCATTCGTCAGCAAAAAACTGACGAAGAGCCTGACTTTATTAAAAAGCTAAGAGAAATTATGACACTGCGTCTCGAGGTTGAATATAAAGTTATTGTTATTCCACCTGAGGAGATGAACTAATGTCTACTCTTCTTAATATTTGTGGAATTGTGATCGCATCTAGCCAATATCCTGACGCCACTTTACAACAGTTCTATCGGCAATATTACCATTGTGAAATCAAAGCTGAACAAATAAAAACTGAAGTACAAACTCCAGAAGATCTTTCGATGTTCTTCCCTTATCAAGATACTTGGTGGCCTGTATTTACTCTTGACCAGATCAGTTCTGAAAGTTTTCAAAAGTTTATTCATAAGGGAGTTCGACCCGGCATTATATTGCCAGATGAGGTTTTTGGTTTCCCCCACTATTTCTTGTTAAAAGAAGCAGTAAGCCAAGGTGCTATTCCTATAGTACTATTTAAAACTGAACAACCTCAGTATTTTGCTGCGAAGGCAACATTTTCAACAGCAATTGGTTTACGGCCAATGGCTGCGTTTGTGAGTACAGGATGGGATGAAAATTTAATTTCACAGCCAGCGGGTAGTTATATTATTCCATTAAATTCAGAAAATTTACCGATACCATCCAGAGAAATTAAACAAGGTAAACATTTATTTTATTCGGCCAAGAACTTTAACGGCCATGTTTCAGGTTACGAAATTATCATTAACCCTCCAGCCGACTTGCCTCTTTCCAATATTCGTTATCCGCAACTCGGTATTTCGTGGAAATTTAATAATATTAATTATGTAAGCACCCCTGAACATGTCAGTACAAATCTTATCGGTTATATATTTATTGGTTTAAGTGTAGTTGTTGTTCCTCTAGATCTGATTTTAACAACAACTTATCCAGATCTTCTCGGCACATTTGGTAGTTATATTTCATGGATCTCCTTAGTAGTGGGATTAATTCTATTATTGCTACTCATCTCTTCTATTATTAGGAGGGTCCGTACAAATGGCTCCAATTGATATTCTATTTTTATTTGGCTTTTTAGGTATTTGGATTCCACAAGCATTTTGGGCGTGGCTAAGCTATCAAGCGTGGAAATATTCAAAAACAGCTGAAAAAGAACTACAAAATCTACCTATCCCCGAGAGATGGCCAGTCTTAAGCGTTTTAATTCCCGCCTATAACGAAGGCGTAGTGATTGAAGATACTTTACATGCAATTGCTCAACAGGATTATCCAGCCGAAGCTTATGAAGTTCTACTAATTAATGATGGATCTAAAGATAACACGCTTGAAATTGCAGAAAGCCTCGCAAAAATTTATCCATGCATAAAAATTGTTAATGTTCTAAAAGGTATGGGGGGTAAAGGGAAATCAAGAACCCTCAATAACGGGCTTCCTCATGCTAAAGGTGAATTAATTGTTGTTTATGATGCCGATAGTACTCCTGAACCCGATTGCGTTCGATTACTCGCACAAACACTACTTGCAGATAAAAAACTAGTCGCTGTAAATGGCAAAGTAAGAACCCGTAACTGGCAAGATAGTATTTTGACGCGCTTTATTGCGATTGAGTTCATCTTTTTCCAATGGATCTTTCAAGGTGGACGTTGGCAACGTTTTGAGTTATCAACATTGATGGGCACTAACTATGTCATATGGCGTGATGCCTTAGAAACCTTAGGTGGTTTTGACGAAAAGTCGCTAGTGGATGACACTGAAATGAGTTTCCGAATTTTTATCGGACAAAAACGAATTAAATGGGTTCCTTATGCAATTGGTTGGCAGCAAGATCCGCCTTCGTTAAGCGTATTTGTTAAACAGCGCTCACGTTGGACTCAAGGTAATTTTTATGTGACACGTAAATATTTACCAGTAGCGCTCAGAACACCATTCCCCATCGGAATTGAAATTCTGAATAACATCATGTGCTATATCCTTTTCGTACCAGCTCTGTTCTGGAGTCATATTACGTTAACGCTTGGTTTACTTGATATTGCAGGTATTTCTGTTCCTGGGCCATTTACGCTCTTATGGGGCCTTTCATTTTGTCTATATGTAGCACAAATGTGGTTTACGCTTTCTCTAGAAAAGGTTAAACCAGAGCTCTATTTTTATTCAGTTTTATCTTATGTAAGTTACTCACAAATATTCTTATTTATTGTATTTAAAGCCGCATTCGACATGCTAAAAAATAAAATACAAGGTAATTCACTTCAGTGGTACAAAACAGAACGTAGCAAGGAGAAAAAATAAATGAAAAAGACTTTCAAACTTTATCCACTCATACAAGCACTCCTTGCTAGCAGTTGCCTTATGTTAGCTGTGCCAGCTCATACCAACACATGGACTTTAGACGATATTAGTACATCAACTAAATATACCGTTGAGCCTTACTTTTTCTATATTGGAAAAGGTGCAGAGTGGCAGAACATTCAGTTTTCCAGTGACTATTCCACTGAAAGTGACACAACATTACTCGTAAAATATGACGATAAGCTCATCTATAACACCACCTTAAATGGGAGTGGACAATTTAAATTTGATATTCCAGCCAGCAAGACTGGTTTCCATCGTTTAGATTTTATTATTCAGCAATATTCTAAACCAACCTCTTTAAATCAAGCCAAAGATACATTCTGTACAGAAGATATAGATCATTTGACATATTTAAGTAATTCTCAACTCGACTTTACATCTATTCGAAATGTTTATCGCTTAAAAGATTTACCTGATGCTTTGTTTAACCCCCAAGCGAAAAGACCTACTCCTTTTGTCGGTATCTTGAAATATAACCGCAAGGAGATTACCGAAGCCTCTATGCTTGCTCGACTAGCAACCTCTTGGAGCTCTGTCACTCCTATTGAATGGATCGATTCTGGACAAACCAATTTAAACCCTGAAACCAAGTTTGTTATTGAAATAATAAAATCGACACCTCCACTTAAAAATGGAACCTTTGTACAAATTTCAAAACCGACAGATGGTGCTCCTACCCTCTCTATCACTTATCACACACCACAAGAACTTACTGCTGCTATTAATGGATTAATTAATCCAGCTTATGTACAGCAGCTTGATACAGGCAGTGCAATTTTCCCAACTACAATTTCAGCACCTGCTTGGGCTCAATTCAAGAAAATTGATACGCTTGCAGACTTAGGTATTGAAGATTTTCGGTTAAATCACGCTGAAAAAAACTTGTTTCTCGATTTTCCAGCAGTATGGCAGCCTACTGACATCCTACAAGGACAAATTGCCCTTCGTATTCAAAGCGGCCTATTACAGGGTTCAAACATTACGGCATGGCTTGATGGTGGTCTTGCAGGTAGTATGAAAACGGCAGATCTTGCCTCTGACCCAGTTAATCGACAATTCAACATTTTCGCGAAATCTATTTCTAATACAACCAACTTTAGCTTGAAGCTTGAAAACTCGGTCATTGCCAACTCTCAATGTCTGCCCACTGCTCATGGTTCACTTTGGGTCGATACAGCCAAATCGACTGTCAAGCTTCCACACAAACTTAAAAATGGGGTGGCAGCCCTTTCCATGACATTAGCAACCAAACCAACAATTGCAATTGATGATCAATCTGGTGCATTAAATATTGCGGTTACATTAGGGCAAGTCGCTAAAAAAATGTTACTTACTGATGCTCCAATGCCACTGAATTTAGTACGTTTTTCTCCAAATGCTCCACAAGCAGTTAATGTGATTGTGAATAAACAGATTTATCAACAACAAGTCTCAATGCATCAAAACATTATTTATGCGCCAGCAGCAGCAAACGGTTTTATTGTGAGTTATAACAATAATCGCTTTGATGTCATTACTGACTCTGAAAATGGTGCACAAACCTTCATGCATCTATGGGGAAGCATTCAACATAAAATTCCAAATAATGTGACCAAAATGTTGGTTTCAGAAAACGGCAATATTTATGTTCTCCAAAAATTAATTGTAGGTAATCAAAAAGCTCCATTAGTTCAACAATCTTCATTCTTTTTACTGGTTGTGATTATCTCTGCAATTATGATAATAGTGATCTTCTTGTGGTATTGGTTACGACGTAATAATGAGAAAACAGATACCAATTAAAATAACTGCTTTTATTATTTTAATTATATGTAGTGTAGTGGCTTATGCGGGGTTGTTCAAAAATCATGGACAACCACCAGTCATCGAAGGAATTTTTTGGCAACCAGATAACAATACCACTCCTCCAAAAGGAAACTGGCATTATTTAGGAGTCAACACTTTTGTTCCCCAGTGGTCAGTCGTTGAATCTAAATCGTGGTGGACAAACTCCAACCTCCCACAGTGGGAAAAAGCCATTGATATACAGAAAATTAAGCAACAACCTTGGGCTAAAAATCTCATATTAGGTTTAGCTGGTGAATATAATGAACCAGCAGCACGTGCAAATGTTGTTGCTTTAGGAGAAAAATCTGCACAAATTATTCAAGAACAAAATGATGCATCTTTAAAAGGTTACTATTTTCCAGTTGAAGCTGATCCAACTTGGTTAAGGGTAAGCACACTAGGTCATGTTCTAGAAAAACTGCCAGCACCTATTTGGGTGAGCATTTATAGTGGTGAAAGAGAACCTGAAAATTATAATTTATGGGTTAAAAGTTGGCTACCGAGCCAAGCTGGTGTCTTTTTCCAAGATGGTGTAGGTGTCGGCGTAAGAACCCCTCAACAAGCAAGACATATTTTAGACCAACTTGAACAAACTCTTGGAAAAAATAAAACTGTTATTGTACTAGAAGCATTTCGCACCAAAAAAAATGGACAATTCAGAGCAGCCTATCCTTGGGAAATTATTTCTCAGATTAAAGCGTATGAAGGCAAAACAATTTATATTTTTGATGGTCCCCACTATATGGGACGCTGGTCGGTTTATATCGTCGGTTTATGGTATCGCCTGACTTATGGCAGCATTCCAACTACCATAAGTGAATCAGAAAATTCAAAATAAATACTTTTTATTCAGAAGTTCTGGCAATTTCATCTAATATTCGCTGGGCAGCACGCCCATCACCAAACGGATTTTCAACATTTGCCATTTTTTGGTAATGCTGCGAATCTGTTAAAAGTTTTTCAGCCTCATCAATAATTTTTTGCTGATTTGTTCCAACAAGTACTCCTGCGCCCACCTCTACTACTTCAGGTCGTTCAGTAGTGTCTCGTAAAATTAATACAGGCTTATTAAACGATGGGCTTTCCTCTTGTAAACCACCAGAGTCTGTTAAAATGAAGATAGAACGGTCTATGACGGCTAATAAACTTGGATAATCAAGTGGTTTAACCAAGTGAATTTGAGCATGATTTTTAAACTTATCATGCACTACATCATGTACAGCTGGGTTTAAATGCACAGGCCAAATAAAATGTAAATCAGGATGATGATTAGCTAAATATTCAACTGCATTACAAATATTTTGAATTCCCTCACCAAAATTTTCACGGCGGTGAGCGGTAATAAGTACGACTTTATCGTTTTGTTTTAACTCAATTCCGTAAGGTTCGAGCTGATTTTTTAAACCAGCTTTTTCAGAAATTAATTTTCTGCCTAAATATACAGCATCAACCACAGTATTGCCTGTCACTGTAATTAAAGAAGGCTTGATTTGCTCATTAAGTAGATTTCTTTTTGATTGTTCAGTCGGAGCAAAATGCCATTTAGTAATACGCGAAACTAGCTGACGGTTTCCTTCCTCTGGGAAAGGATGGTCTAAATCATAAGAACGTAAACCTGCTTCTACATGGGCAACAGGGATTTTCATTGAAAATGCGACTAACCCAGCAGCTAACACAGTCGTAGTATCCCCCTGAATGACAATCGCATCTCGTTTTTGACCATCGGTGTAGACATGTTCAAGTTGTGTCAAACCATGAATTAACAGCTGATTTAGGCTTTGTCCTGCATTCATAATTTTAAGTCGGTGGTCAATTTCAACCCCAAAGAAATCTATAGCATCTCGCACTAATTCATCATGCTGCCCCGTGAAAATAACTTCTACCTGAAATCGTGAGTCTTGTTTTGCTAATAAAATTACCGGAGCTAGCTTTATTAGCTCTGGACGAGTACCAAATACAATTGAAATAAAAATTTTTTTCATTATTAGAAGTCCTTATAAAAAACAAGTTCTACACGAGTATTGTTGTAATGATCTTTTGTATTAACAGGCACGTCTTTAAAATAGTTGCCATATAAACGTTCAACACGAAGTTTTATCGGTTGATAATTAAAAGGTTGCCATGAAATCCCTGGCCCATATTCAAATAAATTATTGTAATACTCATTTTTACTGTCTGCTAAGCCATGCAATTTCACATAAGCCTGCACAGTTCCATTATCTCCTTTATATAAATTTAAACCTGTGCGTAAGCGCAAATCTCCAATAACGTTATAGTCTTCTCTTGAATAAGTCGCGACATTGCCATAGAGGTCAGTAAAGTAATTATCTAAACAAAGTGTATGATTACAGTTAGATTGCGAATACCACTCTTGATAACCTGCTACCCCTCCAACTACACTTTCACGAAATTTTTTTCGATTTCGATCAATCAAGTCATAACTTCCGCCAACTTCGACATAAGCTCGAACAGGAATAGAAGTCCATGGTTGATAATTTGCACCTACCCCAAGAGTAACTGCATTTTCATCAATAATTTCAGGTCGTACTCCACCTTGAGATTTAGTATCACGGTTTAAATTAAGAAAAGCGTAGACTTGAGTACGACCATTGTCGATGTTTTTACCGTACCGAACTTTTAAAGGAAAAATAACATCGTCATAACGTGACTCATAAGAGGGTGCAAAATAGATATCCCCAAAATATGGCTTAACCTCACCTCCACTTAAATTTTTAACCGCTTGAGTTGCCTTCGCAGCAATTGCTGGATTTGAAGATGAAGTTAGTTCTTTAAATAAAACCAGTGCATCACGATTCTTTTTCTGTTGATTCAGCAAATATGCTTCTTGTAATTTTAAAGTGTCGTCTTGAGGAGCTAAAGCTCTTGCTTGTCTTAAACTTTGTAAAGCCTCATCTCTTTTTTCGAGCCGAATCTGTAAATAAGTCAGGCTTTTCCAGACTTTAATATCTGTAGGGGTCAGCTTACTCAGCTCAACTAATATTTTTTCTGCTTCTTGAGGTTGAGACTGCTCTATTTTATAGAATCTGTCCCATTTATCATAAATGAGGTTTCCAGGTTTATATTCAGAGGTAACTGGGTCTTGTGCATAAGCAGAACACACACTTACTACCGCTGAAGAAATGACTACTCCCATGAGTAATATCGAATGCGTTATAGAGTTTATTGTTTTGCTATTTCTCATTATCACCTCTACAGTAAATTAGAGTTATTAAGGGTAATTTGTTAGAATGATCAATAAATATCATAATTTAAAATAATGAGTTACATCGTTAAGTTAGGTTAAGGATGATTTAATATAAATAGTTTAGTCTCCATTTTTATTATTGATCTATTCTTTAGTATCCCTAAATTCCCTATAATGATGACATATTTTTTGATCAATAATTTGTAAAATTTCATAGCATCTATAAAACATTTATAAGGCAAAACACATGGCTTTTCCACATCATACAGAGCATCATGCAATTCACCGTTCAGGTTGGTTAAGAGCTTCAGTATTAGGAGCCAATGATGGAATTATTTCTGTCACTAGTTTAATTATGGGTATGGCAGCAAGTGGAGCTAACTCACATACTTTATTAATTACATGCATTGCTGGACTAATTTCTGGGGCTACATCAATGGCTGCCGGAGAATATATTTCTGTAAAATCTCAAGAAGATATTGAAAAAGCAGATTTAGCGATTGAAGCAAAAGAACTCTCTAAGCACCCTCAAAAAGAGTTAGATGAGCTAACTCAAATTTATATTTCTAGAGGCTTATCTAAAGAACTAGCTCAAGAAGTTGCTTTACAGCTAACCAGTCATGATGCATTGGGTGCACATGCTCGGGATGAAATCGGCATTCATGAAAATACCGCAGCCAATCCTGTACAGGCCGCACTATCATCTGCTGCATCATTTTCTTTTGGGGCTTTTTTCCCCATGCTGGCTATATTACTCAGCCCGAATCAATGGATTATGCCTGCTGTCCTAGCCACAGGAATTCTTTCATTAGCGATTTTAGGTGCACTTTCAAGTTACTTTGCTGGTACATCTAAACTTAAAGGCAGTTTACGTATTACCTTATGGGGAATTTTAGCAATGGCTTTTTCAAGCTGGATTGGTTCTTTATTTAATGTCACGCCATTATAAAAAGATCTTTTAAATAGTGTTCCAGAATATTTAAAAATTAAATAGCCAATATTATTTGCTCTTCATTCTATTTTCACGTTATGGTGAAGTGAAAGAAATGAGGTGAATAAAATGAGCCTATTACAACAACTTGTAATTAAACATCCAATTTTTCTGGCTCCCATGGCAGGCGTTTCTACACCAGAACTAGCAGCCGAGGTTTCAAATCAAGGAGGCCTTGGATCATTAGGTTTGGGAGCAAACACTCCACAAAGTGCACGTGAACAAATTTTAAAAACTCAAGCACTCACTGAAAACTCATTTCAGGTTAATTTTTTCTGTCATCAATCTACAGAGCTTAACCTAGAAAAAGCAAAACAATGGATTGAATATTTACGTCCTGATTTTGAAAAATTTGGTGTTCAACCTCCTCAAGAGTTGCACTGTATTTATCCAAGTTTTTTAGACAATGATGACTTTTTAAATGTTGTTTTAGAAACTAAGCCTAAAGCAGTGAGCTTCCATTTTGGTATTCCACATCTGCATCAAATTAAAGCTTTGAAAGAAGCTGGTATTTTGACTATGGTTTCGGCCACCAACCTGATTGAAGCGCAAGCGATTGAAGCAGCAGGTATCGATATCATCATTGCTCAAGGTATTGAAGCAGGTGGACATCGAGGAATTTTCAACCAAACTTTTGATGCAGCGATTAAAACCAGTGATTTGGTCCAATTGATTGTGAAGCATTGTAAGCTTCCTGTTATAGCTGCGGGTGGCATCATGACTGGCTTGCAGGCCAAACATATGTTGGGTTTAGGAGCAACCGCAGTCCAGTTAGGTACAGCATTTGTCCAATGCCAAACTTCAAATGCTTCTGCTGAATATCGCAAAGCATTATTTACTGAACCTGTAACGCAAATTAGTGCTAGCCTTTCTGGGCGTCCAGCTCGCGGTTTATTAAACCATTGGCATACCAAAATTGATTCACCTACTCGACCTGTTCAACCAGAGTATCCATATGCTTACGATTTAGCAAAACAACTCAATGCTCTTGCGAGCAAACACCATGACTATGGTTTTGGTGCGTTTTGGGCAGGAAGTAATGTTGCACAAATACGCGAATTAGGTGCTTCTGATCTGATCAATCAACTGGTTGTTGAAATGTTAGATAATGAATAAATGAAGATTTTAAGCAACCAGTCGTGTACTGGTTGCTTTATTTTAGTGAGTAGCTAATAAATTAACTTGTTCAACCTGAACATCACTCATCAAATTACCTTCTGCAAGCAATTGATTAAAATAACTCTCGACCACTAATGCTTGTTCAGCAGTAGTTTCAACTTTATACATATTTTGACGGAACTCGTTACTCGAACGTAAGCCTTTGGTGTACCAAGCAATATGCTTACGAGCAATACGACATCCAGAATATTCACCATAAAATTGATATAACTCAGACAAATGTCCTAAAAGTACATCTTTGACTTCTTCAATATTTGGAGCAGCCAAATGCTCACCAGTTTTTAAATAATGAGCAATTTCACGGAAAATCCATGGACGACCTTGTGCGGCCCGTCCAATCATAATTGCATCGGCGCCAGTATAGTCCAGTACATATTTTGCTTTCTCAGGACTATCAATGTCACCATTGGCAATAACAGGAATATTGATTAATTCTTTAACATGTTTGATTAATTCATAACGTGCTGTATTTAAATACATGTCTTCACGTGTACGGCCATGCAATGCTAACGCGGCAATCCCCGCCTCTTCAGCACGTTTAGCCACGCGTAAAATATTTTCTTGCCCATTTAAAAATCCCAAACGGGTTTTTAAAGTCACAGGAACATCAACAGCTTCAACAACAGCATCTAGTATTCGAGCTACCAAGTCCTCATCTTGTAATAATGCTGAACCTGCTAATTTATTACATACTTTTTTTGCAGGACATCCCATATTGATATCAACAATTTGTGCCCCATTTGCAACTTGATAACGAGCAGCCTCAGCTAACTGTTCTGGGTCAGAACCCGCGATTTGCGCAGAGATAGGAGCCAACTCTCCATCAAAATTCGCACGATAAAGACTTTTTTTAGTCATTCGCAAAGTTTTGTCGGCAGTCATCATTTCACTCACCGCATGACCCGCACCAAAATACTTGCACAGTGTTCTAAATGGACGGTCAGTTACACCAGCCATAGGAGCAACAATTAAATTATTTGACAGTTGATAGGGACCAATATACATATATATTCATACAATTCATGATCAACATAGTATACTTCATCCGCTTGATCAGCTCATCTTTTTTGCAGGTGCTTTCCTCGCCATGAACAAACCGTTGTCTTCCCGTTTTTTATTAAAATCATTCGGTGTAGTCACCGTATGCATGAGTTTAACTGCTTGTGGAGATAAAGCCTGGTGGTCAAAAAATGATGAGCCCGATTTAGAAAGCCAGCAAATTAAAAAATTAATCCCATCGCGCGTGCATGATCGTGAGTCGTGGGCCAAAGATATCGACGATATTATGCAGGACTTAAAAATTCCTAAAACCAAGCAAAATGTTTGTAGTATTGTCGCGATTGTAGATCAGGAATCTAACTTTGTTGCCAATCCAGTAGTACCCGGTCTTGGTAAAAAAGCGGTCGATGAAGTCAGTACCCGTTTAAATGAAAAGTTTGAAGACAAACTTGGTGAGAAAGTTGGTGGTACTGTCGCAGGCTATTTCGAAGAAGTATTAAAAACCCAGCCCTCTCCTGACAACAACTACATGAGTCAGATGCGTAAAGTCAAAACTGAAAAAGATCTCGACTTACTTTATCGTCAAATTTTTGATTTTATGACTCAACATTATCATGTCAGTGCCTTAACGGGCGCAGCCAAATTGGTCGGACAAGATATTGGTGAGAAAATGAATCCAATCACTACACTGGGTTCAATGCAAGTTCATATTAATTATGCCAAAGCGCATAAGCGTTCTAGCATGAATATTGCAGACCTTAGAAATGATCTTTATACGCAATATGGCGGTCTATATTATGGTATTCACCGCTTGATGGTATATCCAGCAGACTATGATAAGGCCATTTACCGTTTTGCCGATTATAACTCAGGTATGTACTCTAGCCGTAATGCTGCTTTTCAAAGCATGCTCGATGCCCTTAGTGATGCTGAGCTCAGCTTAGATGGTGATTTGTTACTTTACAATAAATCTGGTGATCCACTCGCAGTTCAGAGTCAGTCAGAAAAAGAGTTAATGAAACTATTTACTGCAAATAATGTTTTAATTACTCCAAGACAACTTCGCGATGACCTGAAGTTGGAAAAAGAGAAAAAGTTTGAGAGTACACAAACTTATATTGCCTTAACTAAACTCTATAAGGCTAAAACTGGCAAAGAACCTATCTATGCAATGATGCCTCAAGTGGTCATTTCTGGGCCTAAATTAAGTCGTGACTATAATACTAACTGGTATGCAACCCGCGTAAACGGACGATATGAATCATGTATGCAACGAGCGAAACGAATAAGATAATAAAAAACCTCGCCCTGTTCGATTTTGATGGAACCTTGTGCACTAAAGACAGTTTTACAGGGTTCATCTTTTATGCATTATCTAAGCGCCACATTGTGAAGCAAGGCTTGAAAATCCTGCCATGGATTCAAGCCTATTATCTTAATTTTTATCCCGCCCATGCGATGAGAGCTAAACTTTTTCGCAGTATGTTTAGCAATACTCCAGCCATTGAACTGCAAAGGTTAGGCGAAGAATATGCGCAAGAGCTTGTATCGACGCTTTCACCTGAAATCTTCGCTCAGTTACAACAACATCAGTTACTTGGTGATCAAGTAGTCTTGGTTTCAGCTTCAATTGATATCTATCTTGCTCCACTTTGCAAATTACTTGATATCGAATTAATTTGTACCGAAACTCAAATTAAAAATGGCATGATGACGGGCTACTATTCAACGCCAGATTGTAGTAATGAACAAAAGAAGTTAAGAATACATGAACAATATTCTTTGCAGGATTATTATCAAATTTATGCTTATGGGAATACTTCAGAAGATTTAGATATGCTGAGCCTTGCCACCCATCCTTTTATGGTTGGTGAAGATCGAATCTTGCCGTCATTAACACCACAAAAAAAGCTCGCATAAAGCGAGCTTTTTTATTGATCACAACTTAATAAATCGCCATATGATCGCGATGAATCATTTCCAGCGAACGAGCTTCACCAAGTACTTGATAAACCTTATCCGAAGCTAAGCCTTTAATGATTTCAGCAGAACGCGAACTAAAGTTTACTCGTCCAACTGCAATGCGCTTACCCTGTTTATCAACGCATTCAACCACATCGCCACGATCAAAGTGACCTTCAACAGTTTTGACCCCAACAGGGAGTAAACTACGGTGTTTCAATTTAATCGCTTCAACCGCACCATCATCAATCACCAGACGACCTGCTGTTTGCAAATGCGCAGCAAGCCACTGTTGATGCGCTGTCATACGATCTTTATCAGTCGTGAATAACGTACCTAACATTTCGCCAGCCATTACTCGTGACAATACATTGTCACTTTCACCACTAGCAATCAGTGTTGGACAGCCTGACTTGGCAGCTAAACGCGCAGCACGAACTTTAGTGACCATGCCACCTCGTCCAAGAAGTCCACCACCACCAGCCATTTCAAATAAGACATCGTCCATGGCACGCACAGTTGATAACAACTTTGCATCAGGGTTATGGCGTGGGTCTGAGTCAAACATGCCTTGCTGATCTGTTAAAATGATCAGTAAATCAGCATGTACTTGACCAGCAACCATTGCTGCTAAGGTATCGTTATCACCAAAACGAATCTCGTCAGTAGAGACTGTGTCGTTTTCATTGATAACTGGAATAACACGCCAGTCAATCAAGTTCTGCAACGCATCGCATGAGTTCAAATAACGACGGCGATCTGCCAAATCATCATGTGTTAGTAACACTTGCGCTGTTCGAATACTATGATTTTCAAGCACGCTAGACCACGTATGAATTAGGCCCATCTGCCCAATTGCGGCACATGCTTGTAAACTGGGTAGATCGGTGGGTCGACTCGCAAGCTTCATACGAACCATACCTTCTGCTACAGCTCCTGAAGACACTAAAATAATTTCGTGTCCAGCATTGTGTAAATCTGCAATCTGTTTCGACCAATGCGAAATAGCTTCCAGATCTAGCCCCTGCCCATTTGCTGTGAGTAAAGATGATCCGATTTTAACAACGATTCGTTTACACTCACTGAGCTTACGTTGCCCATCGACCACTTCTATCATGTTTTCCTCGATTTTTTAGTCACGAACGTAGATGCTTTCTACATCATTGTCGTCTTCATCATCGTCAAAATCATCATCATCGTCCATCATACTTTCGAGACGTTGTGCTCGACGCATCGCACGATATGCTTCTTTTGCCGCAATGGTTTGTTCACGTGTTTCAACTTCTAGTTGTTCACGGAAAGCTCTTACTTCTGCTGCGTATTCAGGATCTTCAACTTCGCGTTCGCGTTGTTGTTCAATCTGATCCATCAAGTAATACACAACGTCTTTTGTTCCTTCGCTTAATAAGCCTGATGTCTTAAAGACAGGACCAGTCCACTTCAACTCGTCTAAAATGTGCTGACACCACTCTTCACGACTTTCTTCAGCAATTTGATCCAGTTTATTGAGTACTAAAACAACTGGTAGTTTCGCTAAAGTAGGAGAAAACTTAGCCAACTCGTTCATAATTGCTTTAGCATTGTGTGCTGGATCAGAACCATCAATTGGTTGCACATCAATAATGTGTAGAAGAATACGAGTACGTGCCAAGTGTTTAAGGAAACGAATTCCTAGACCTGCACCCTCTGCTGCACCTTCAATAAGACCCGGAATATCGGCCATTACAAATGAACGATGACGGTCAGCATCTACAACACCTAAGTTTGGAACCATAGTGGTAAATGGATAGTCCGCTACCTTCGGTTTTGCAGCACTTACAGCACGAATGAAAGTAGATTTACCAGCGTTTGGCATACCTAATAAGCCAACATCCGCCAATACTTTCAACTCAAGGCGAATTTCACGAAATTCACCTTTTATACCAGTCGTACATTTACGTGGAGCACGGTTAGTTGATGATTTGAAGTGAGTATTACCTAGACCACCTTCACCACCACCTGCAACCAGAATTCTTTGGCCGTCTTCAACCAAGTCGCCAATAATATCGCCAGAATCTGTATCAACAATTGTTGTACCTACAGGTACTTTTAAAACCACATCTTCACCACCACGTCCGGTACAGTTAGCACCTGCACCGTTTTTACCACGCTCAGCGCGGAATTTACGGGTGTAACGGTAATCGACTAAGGTACTTGTATCATCATCAGCTTGAATATAGATACTTCCACCACGTCCGCCATCACCACCATCTGGGCCACCAAATGGTACAAATTTTTCACGGCGAAAACTGGCTACGCCATTGCCACCGTCGCCAGCCTCTACGGTAATGACTGCTTCATCAACAAAGCGCATTTGCCAATCCTCTAAAAACTCTAAAACCGCCTATTCTGCCATATTTTCATAAAATTCTCGAATAGAAAATCGAGAGAATTCAACTTTCCTAGGTCTTATTCTATATCTTTTGATATTGATAAAAGTTTAAAGCTGATCAGAGTCGCTTTTTATGCATTGATCCCTTATGGATGAACATTGCGTAAAGGCAAATCCATCTTCATATCTAAATTCGCTTTTGTGTGCTGTACAGAGTTATACATAATGGCATTAAAGCTTGAAATATTACCCATTTCCATTGCATCATTAATTTTCAAACTTGGATTAAACTGATGTTTAACTGGTAAATTTACCGACTCATCGAACTCAAAATAAACTGGACCATTAAAAGCAATTTTAACGGGAATGGTATAACTACGTTTTAACTGAAATGGAATATCAAGATTAATAGGAATATTTAATTTTAATGGAAATCTAGGTAATAACTTATTTTGGTAAATTAAATCGGTAGTTGTTTCCAAAGGCATAACCTGATCAACTTTCAGAGTTGTCGCATAATCAACACTTACTGTAATTGGCGTCTCGACTTCAAACTGCAAATCAGCCAAATACCTTCCCTTTAATGGTACCGAAATCTGACGATCAATCTTAATTGAGGTATCAAGTTTACCTATAGACTGTACCTGTAAATTATTACCAACATGAATTTTTGTCTCTAATGACTCCGGTAAACGAATATCCGACTCATGTGCAGACACTACAACTGAAGCTTGTATATTTAAATAAAGCCAAAATAAAATTGCCGTGAGTACCATAATCAGAAAAAAACTGATCAGCATACTTTTTATTGAACCAAGCATCAGTCACCTTCCTACTTATTCTGGTTCTGATCAGGTACAGATGTAGCATTATCGGCTTTAACGCGATTAAGGCTCATACTTGATAAAGGTATTTTTAACTCACCATGCTCAATTTTAACTGGCAAAGTATTTTTCACATCTACTGAAGCATTTAAAGCAGTTTTTACAGGTACATTCAAACTACCTTGAATCGGAATATTGGTCTTTAATTGAGCATTTAGAGGAATATGAAGATCTTCTTTTAAAACTGTTTTAACTGGAGCATCAAACTTCAAATGAACTTTTTGATCGAGTGGTACTTGAATATCAATAGGTACATCAAGCTTTAATGGAATATTACCTTTTAATGGCAAAGTTATATCCTTACCTAATACTCTGACTTGAACTTTAGTATCTATTGGGAGGCTTTGATCAACTTTTAATGTTTCTTTAACTGGAATAACAGTGCTAATTGGCACCATATTATCGAAATAGACCCGTGGGGTTAACGTCTGTGTGAGAGGGATAGTTAACTTTTCATTAATAGGAATATTCGCATTTACTCTACCCTTTACATCTACATTTAAGGCATCTTTGACTTTAACCTGTACCTGCAAAGGTTCTTGTAAATCAATCGCTACAGCTTGGTTTTTCAGCGGGATATAAATATTAAAATGCTTGAAAACCCAAATGGCGATGAGTACACCACATATATTCGCGATGATGATGAAAAAGAAGACGATTAATAATCTTTTAAACTGCTGCAATTCCAATCCCTTTTACTATTTCTTTTTGTTCCTTAAATCCTATTCTCATTGATTTTTAAAAAATAATCAGCATATATTTTGTACGGTTGTAAAAAAACCCAGTCTAAACTGGGTCTTTTTGTCACAATATTTTATCTAACGTTAAATAGAATTAAGCGTTAGTTTCTGCAGGAATTTTTGTATAGCTTACGCCACACATTTGTTCAGCAATACGTAATACTTGGCAGCTATAACCGACTTCGTTATCGTACCAAACATATGCAGTTAAGCGGTTACCAGAAGTAATCGTTGCTTGAGCATCATATACACCAGCTGTACGAGAACCGATAAAGTCACTTGATACCACTTCTGTAGAGTTGGTATAACCGATTTGACCTTGAAGGCTAGAGTTAATCGAGATTTGACGAATGTATTCGTTCACTTCTTCACGATCAACTTCTTTATCAAGTGTTAAGTTTAGAATAGCAAGAGATACGTTTGGAGTTGGAACACGTACAGAGTTACCAGTTAACTTACCTTTTAATGCCGGTAATGCTTTAGCAACAGCTTTAGCAGCACCAGTTTCAGTAATAACCATGTTCAATGTAGCGGCACGACCACGACGATCAGCTTTGTGGTAGTTATCAATTAAGTTCTGGTCATTTGTAAATGAGTGAACTGTTTCAACATGACCATTAAGAACTTTATATTTGTCATCCAATACTTTAAGAATTGGAGTGATTGCATTTGTTGTACAACTTGCAGCAGAGATGATTTTGTCTTCATCTAAGATGTCAGTGTTATTTACACCAAATACAACGTTTTTCATTTCGCCTTTACTTGGTGCAGTTAATACTACACGTGCAACGCCTGGGCATTTCAAGTGTTGGCTTAAGCCTTCAGCATCACGCCATTTACCAGTGTTGTCGATTAAAAGCGCGTTTTCAATACCGTATTCAGTGTAATCAACTTCACTTGGGCTAGATGCATAGATGACTTTAATGAAGTTACCATTCGCAATGATTGCTTCGTTTTCTTCATCAACAGAGATTGTACCAGCGAAAGTACCGTGAATAGAGTCACGACGAAGTAAAGAAGCACGTTTCGCCAAGTCACCGTCAGAAGACTTACGAACAACAATCGCTTTAAGGCTTAAACCACGACCTAAACCTGATTGGCTAATGATTAAACGAGCTAAGATACGACCAATACGACCAAAACCGTAAAGAACTACGTCTTTTGGTTGTTCAGAAGTTGCGCTACCTTTAATTGTCTCAACTGCTTGAGCAACAAACGCATCAACATCACCGCCTTTTTCTTTATATTCAACTGCAAGTTTACCGATATCAACTTCTGCAGAACCAATGTTTTCAACTTTTGCTAAAGCTTCTAAAATTGGGAATGTATTTACAACAGAAAGCTCAACATCTACAACACGTGTACGACGGTGAGTTTTCAAAATTTGAATAACAGAACGGTTAATTAAAGAGCGACCGTAAACAGATACGACAATATTTTTTTCACGGTATAATTGACCGATTAATGCAATCATACGTTCCGCGATTTCTTCACGGTTTTTCCAACGACCTTGGTGTTCAGCATGCAGGGCGATGATAGTGTCTTTGCTCACAGATACGTCCTCTAATTAATTATATCTAGGCGTGATTTTTAAAACCCCGTAATTGTAATGGAATTATTGGCAAGAATGAATCAAAAGCTGACGTTAGTAGCTAGATTTTCCTAAAATTCATCATAAATTCATAAAATACCTATAATTATTTTTTATTATCTTATTGTTTAAAGCAGCTAAATTTTTGCTTTTTCTTACTTTTTAGATTCTGATGCTCTAATAATGAGCATCATTTTTTAATCTTTTTTGATATTTTTCGATATTTAACTGCAAATTTTTGGCTTTTTGCTGCTGTTGATAAAGATGAAAAGCACCTTCTAAGACAAGTACAAAAACAGCACACCAGATTGGAATATAAGTAAACCACTCTTCTCGACCAATACTTTCACCTAAAACCAACGACGCCAAAGCTAGCAATACAGGTTCTAGATATCCGAGCAACCCAAATACCACTAAGGGTAAAAAACGACTCGCTAATATATAACTTCCTAAACCTATAGCACTAAGCACCCCTAGCCCCATAATGACCAAAGCAAGGGTTGGTTGATCGAGAAATTTAGCGTATGGCAATACACCTGTATGGGTCAGATAAATCGCTACGGGCATAATAATCACAAGATCCCACCAAAAACCACCTAAATTATCCGTTTTAATTTTCTTGCGTAATAAGAAATAAGCTGAATAACCAATGGCAACTAAAGCAGTTTCCCAAGCAATACTTCCTAAGCGAAAAATCTCATGGCCGACCCCAACTATGGCCAGAATAATAGCGACCCACTGAAATTTTGATATTTTTTCGCCATATAGCAGACTACCAGCTAACACCAATACAAGCGGTAGAAGGAAATATCCCAAGGACACTTGTAAACCACGCCCATGCATTGGCCCCCACAAAAAGAGCCATAGCTGTACCGAAGTCAACACAGAGGTTGTGATGAGCAATAAAAGAAAAGTGGGTTTTGCCAAAATACGCTGATAGATATTTTTAATATGGCTTAAGTCACCACTCCACCACATAAACAAAGTTAAAAATGGCAAAGTCGCAATAATACGCCACCCAAACGTCTGCTCACTATCAAGTTGGCCGAGTAATTGGGTATAGAAATAAAGTACACCGAAAGTTAATGATGCCATGACAGAGAAAATCACGCCTTTTAACATCACCAACCTCTTTATACTTCAATAAAAATAAAGCGATACAATACTTGATTTATCTACTATACAAAAGAAAAAAACCATGTGAAGACATGGTTTTTTCTTAAGCAATTTTTTTTACTCTTTGTGCTCAGAGTGAATAATATCTCGAATATCAAATCCTAATGTTTTTGCATAATTCAGATATTCATCAACTACCTCTTTTTTAGGGTGCGGCGTTCGAGATAATACCCAAAGATATTTACGGGAAGGCTCTCCAACTAAAACCGTCTGATAGTCTTCATCTAGTTTTAAAATCCAATAATCACCACGAATTACGGGTATCCATCTTACAGCCTCAGGTAAAAAACTAACCTTTAGTTTAGTGTTATATGGTGGATTCACTACAAATGCTTCACCAATAGATTGCTGTAATTGTTTTTGATTATCATAACAACGGTTATCTACAACAATATTTCCATTTTCATTTAAGGTATATGTTGCAGATACGTTGTAAGCACATTTTTTTTGAAAAAAAGCTGGTTTACGTGCGACTTCATACCACACACCTAAATAACGGTCTAATTCAACTTTATCGACAGTTGGTAGCGGTTTTTGCTGGGCGTAAGCATATGTTCCAACGGCTAAGCCAGTCAGAACAATCCCGCCCAATGCAATTTTTGCCAAGCGCCAACTGGCTTGCGGAACATTTTTTCGAAATGCCATTGTTGCCCTCAACTTTTAGTTGTGAATACAAAAATAACTTAAACATCTACAGTAGCTTGTTTTTTAAACAAATCATGTAGTGTTATGTATCCATTTATTGCAACATTTGCGCTTTTAAACGAACAATTTCATCACGAATGCGAGCAGCTTGCTCGAATTGTAAGTCTTTCGATGCCTTTAACATTTCTTTCTCAAGCTTAGTAATATGTTTACTAAACAGTTTAGGATCAGAAAGAATATGTCGATCATCGGCACTCAGTGCTTTTGCCTGCTCTAATACCTTCTCATCAATTTGATCATCTGAAAGCACTTCACCTGAATCAATTTCTTTGATCACCTGACGAACAGCGCTACGAGGTGTAATACCATGTAGCTCGTTGAACTCAATTTGTTTGGCTCTACGGCGCTCGGTTTCATCAATTGCTTTTTGCATAGAATCGGTAATTCTATCTGCATATAAAATTGCTTTACCTTTCACATTTCGGGCAGCTCGACCAATGGTCTGAATAAGCGAACGTTCTGAACGTAAAAAGCCCTCCTTATCTGCATCTAAAATAGCAACTAAAGAAACTTCCGGCATATCCAAGCCTTCACGAAGCAAGTTAATACCGACTAAAACGTCGAATACACCTGTACGTAACTCATGAATAATTTTGACACGCTCAACTGTATCGATATCTGAGTGTAAATAAGCAACCTTAACGCCATATTCTTTTAAATAAGACGTCAAATCTTCCGCCATACGTTTAGTTAAAGTCGTTACCAATACACGTTCATTTAAATTCTTACGAATATTAATTTCAGAAAGCACATCATCGACTTGAGTAAGTACTGGGCGAACTTCAATTTCAGGATCAATTAAACCTGTTGGTCGAACAACTTGCTCAACCACTTGTTCTGACTTTTCCAATTCGTATTTAGCTGGCGTTGCGCTCACAAATATAGTAGTTGGAACAATACGCTCCCACTCTTCAAATTTCATAGGGCGGTTATCAAGCGCACTTGGTAAACGGAAACCATAATTCACTAAGTTTTCTTTACGTGAACGGTCACCTTTATACATTGCGCCAATCTGAGGAACCGTTACATGCGATTCATCAATAATAAGTAAGGCATCGTCTGGCACATAATCAAACAATGTCGGTGGTGCTTCACCTGCTGGACGGCCCGATAAATGACGAGAGTAGTTTTCAATACCATTGGTATAGCCTAACTGCTGCATCATTTCCAAATCATAACGAGTACGCTGCTCTATACGCTGAGCCTCAAGCAACTTGTCATGTTCTCGGAAGAACTTAAGCTGGTCTTGAAGTTCATCCTTAATGGTATCAATCGCACGTGTTAAGTTATCTTTTGGTGTCACATAATGGCTTTTTGGATAAATCGTGACACGTGGTACTTTGCGCACCATTTTACCAGTGAGTGGGTCAAACCAACGAATTGAGTCTACTTCATCATCAAAAAGCTCAATACGAATTGCATGTTGGTCCGATTCAGCTGGGAAAATGTCAATAATTTCGCCACGAATTCGATAAGTACCACGTAAGAATTCAAGTTCATTACGGGTATATTGCATTTCAACCAAACGGCGAATAATTTCGTCTCGACTCACTCTGTCACCCTGCACCACATGCAATAACATTTGCATGTAAGCATTTGGGTCACCCAAACCATAAATAGCAGATACAGAAGCAACAATAATTGCATCACGGCGTTCTAACAAAGCACGTGTTGCCGATAAACGCATCTGGTCAATATGGTCATTAATTGCTGCGTCTTTTTCAATAAACGTATCTGAAGACGGAACATAAGCTTCTGGTTGATAGTAGTCGTAATAACTTACGAAGTATTCAACTGCATTATTTGGGAAAAAGGCTTTAAATTCACCATAGAGCTGCGCTGCTAAGGTCTTATTGTGCGCCATCACAATAGTTGGCCGTTGTGTTTGGGCAATGACATTTGCCATGGTATAGGTCTTACCGGAACCAGTCACACCCAACAGTAACTGATTACGAAAACCTTTTTCGACGCCATTTACCAGCTTTTCAATTGCCTGTGGCTGATCACCCGCTGGCTGGTAATGAGTGACCAAATCGAAAGGTTGATTTTCGTTCACAGTTCTCTCTCTTTTATAAATATGCGTAATTTGCTATTAATGGTGTCAATAAGCCAAATTTACAATCATTTTTCTGTACTTTAATCAGATTTTTGATTACATATAGTGAATATCTTCAAATTTTATATTTTCATAATTTAAAGTCTCAACCTTGAATTTACACATGAATACACTTTATTCTATGCCTTTCAAAAATATGAAAATTTAAAAAATTGCTGTGAATTCCATCAATATGCAATATTTTATATTAATTGTTCCAAGTTGCCTGTTTTTGATTGGACTCGCTTTTACATTTTGCCGCTTAATTTTTAAAGCTGATCTTTTTTTATTATGGATTGGCTTAGCTTATGTCATTCCCTCAATTGCATTATTTGCTCAATGTTTAATGAACAATGCACAACTTACTTTAGCGGCTCCTTTCACAGCAATTTTATATTTATTAGGCAGTTGGTTCGGTGCCTATGCTATTAGTCTGAAGTTAAAGGTTTCTTTTAGGCACAAATTAGCATTAGCGATTAGTTTATGTACGATTGCTATATTGACCTATTTTTCATATATACAGCCCCAAATATGGGTACGATTAATTATTTTAAATATTTCTTTGGGTTTAGTAGGTTTTATTACAATTCCCCATGTACTAAAAAAATTACCGTCCTCTAAATCATTTGATAAATGGATCTTAATTTTTTATTTGATCAGTGTTTCATATTCTTTTTTTCGAGCTGGAATTAACTTCATATTTTTAGAGCCTATAGATCAAAGTCAATTTACCTTAACCTCATCAGTATGGTGGCTGCTATGTATGTCAGCCAACATTCTCTTAAATATTTTATTTGCTCTAGTCATTAGTGGATGCGCCGTCAAAGATGTTATTCATCATCTCAATAATGAACGTTTTCAAGATCCGCTCACTCATTTATTAAATCGTCGTGGTTTTTTTGAAAAAAATAAAGTTATAGATTTTGGTAATAGTTTTTATTTTTTAATATACTTCGACCTTGATCATTTCAAAACAATTAATGATACATGGGGTCATTATACAGGTGATCTAATTTTAAAAGGCGTTAGTGAAATAATATTAAATAATAAAAAGGCTAATGACTTAGTAGCACGCTTTGGAGGTGAAGAATTTATTTGCTTGATCTCGGCTAAAAATGAAAGAGATGCTTTACACCAGACACAACGGCTTAAAGCTTTGATAGAACAAACTGTATTTACGAATAATAAAATTAGAATTACAGCAAGTTATGGACTCACCTCTATAAAAAACTTACAGGACATTGAACAGGCTTTGCATCGTGCAGATCATCTCCTCTATAAAGCTAAAGCAAATGGTAGAAATCAAATTTCATGTGATTTTGTTATTTAAGTAAGACCTTTACTTTATGACTCTATAAAAACATATCAATTTCTTATAAGTCCTTCTTTATAAAATAAATTGATAACTTTCATCTTCATTGAGTACAGTCTTATAAAAAATATAAAAGAAAAATGCAAACAGGTATTGACCCTTCCCGCAATCAACTGCAACATGAGATTATACTCTATTTAATGATAAGAATATGTCATACCAATATCATGATGAAAGCATTGTAACGGAACTTCCTGAAGATACAGTTTTCGTATTTGGAAGCAATCTTGCCGGGCAACACAGTAGTGGAGCTGCCCGAGTTGCTAGTCAGCACTTTGGTGCAGTTGAAGGTGTAGGTCGTGGCTGGGCTGGACAAAGCTTTGCAATTCCAACTCTAAATGAACATATTCAACAAATGCCACTCTCCCAAATCGAGCATTATGTTGAAGACTTTAAAATTTATGCAAAAAACCATCCTAAAATGAAGTACTTTGTGACTGCTTTAGGATGTGGAATCGCAGGTTATAAAGTTTCCGAAATTGCTCCGCTTTTTAAGGGCATATATCACAATGTCATTTTCCCTGAATCATTTAAACCATATGTCGAAGAAAACGCTGTTTCACAGTTCCCGACACTTACTCAAAAAATGGTTCAAAGTTTCATTAATGATGAAGTCATCTTTTACTTTAATCATGGTAGCGAGTCTTTTGAAGAAGCTTTAGATAAAACAGATTTATCGAATGCTGAAAAAGCAGTAGCACTTATCGTACTTAATGAAGAATTGTATCCTCGTGACCGTTATGGCAGAGGCCGTGATCATGAATTAAGTGATATTTTGGGTAAGCTCAATGGTAAGATTTTCAATATTCATGGTAATTCAGAAGGCGCGATGATTTTCGTAAGTGTTATTGTTGCACTTATGGAACTATATGATTTCGATGAGCAAGACTTTATTAAATTATGGCGTGGTGAAAAACACATTGAACACCCAATTAACCGCTAATTTATTTTGTCATTTTATGAGTTAAGCAGATAACCTCTGCTTTCTCATTATATTATTTCACTTACATTAAATATTCTTTATTTTAATTATTCTAATAGATTTAATCTGTTTATCTTTCCAAATCTTAATTTTTCTCACTATACTTTGAGACAAACTGAATACTTAAAGAAACATATGGAAACTTTAGATTCTTCAATTTTTGACCTAACCCCAATTCCAATGTGGATTGAGGATTTCAGTGAAGTTAAACAGTTATTTGACTTATGGAAAAGCCAAGGGATTGAAAACCTATATGATTTTCTAAGCCAAAATAAAAATCTGATTATTGAATGTGCCCATAAAATTAAAGTGATCAAAGTAAATCAAAAAGCTTTAGAACTTTTTGAAGCAAAAAACCAAGAAGAGTTGTGCGGCAACTTAGATCTTATTTTTAAAAAAGAGATGTTTGAAGCCCATATTCACGAACTCGAAGCGTTATGGAATGGCAAAACCCACTTCTCAAGTACTACTATAAATTACACGCTCTCTGGTAAACCTATTGATATACAACTACGGGGGGCAATTTTACCAGGCTCTGAAGCCACCTTTAGCCGTATTTTAATTACGACTGAAGATATTACTCCTTACAAAAACGCACTCCGTCAAGAAGAGAAAAATAGACGTTTAGCAGAGTCAATGTTTATTTACTCACCCACTTCTCTTTGGGTCGAAGATTTTAGTCGTATTAAAAACAGAATTGATCAGCTTAGATTATTAGGTATAGAAGATTTTAGAACTTTTTTAGATGTACATCCTGAATTTGTTCGTCAATGTATCGAAGATATTTTGATTTTAGATGTTAATCAGTCGACCCTCGATTTATTTAAAGCACCCGATAAAAACACTTTGCTAAAAAATACCCATAAAATTTTTGCCGATGAGATGGTTGAAACCTTCAGAGAGCAACTGATTGAGCTATGGCAAGGAAATATTCACCACAAGCGTGAAGCAATTAATTATGCATTAGATGGACAAATTAGAAATGTCCTACTGCAATTTACTGTATTCCCAGGGTATGAAGAGACATGGGGACTGGTTCAGGTTGCACTGACAGATATTACAGCTCGAAAGAAAGCTGAAAATTATCTCGAATATTTAGGGCAACATGATGTGCTGACTAAACTCTATAACCGCGCATTCTTCACAGAAGAACTTAATCGTTTAAATCGCAGTATTATCCGCCCTGTTTCATCAATTTTTTTAGATATGAATGGTTTAAAAGAAACCAATGATCAACTGGGTCATGATATTGGCGATGGGTTGTTACGCCGTGTAGGTAATATTCTAAATCAGGCAATCACAAATACTGCTTATACCGCTTCTCGAATTGGTGGAGATGAGTTCGTTGTTTTAATGCCCGGAGCAGACGAAGCGAATGTTTTAATGATGCTTCAAACAATTCAGGAACTTTTCAATATAGATAATCAATATTACTCAAGTCACCCAATTAGTATTGCTATTGGGCATGCAACAACAAAAGACAATGAACAGGTGGAGGATATGCTAAAACGCGCAGATCACCATATGTATCAAAAGAAAAAAATCTATTATCAAGAAATATTACAGCAATAAAAAACAGGCAATATGCCTGTTTTTTATTTAAATTAGCGTTTACCCATTGAGCGACGAGTACCACGAGGAGGCATCCAAGTTCTATCAGCATATTGCTCTGGCTTCGGACGCACTTGGTTGTGTACAGCATCATCTGCTTGATTACTTTCACTCGGCATTGGGAATGGCAATTTCACCAAAGCCTTTTTCTGTTTTGGCTGTTGCTCAGTCATAATTCAGTCTCGAAATTTCGATTGCCGCCTATTATAAAGTATTTTTCTCCTTTCTTTCCAAAAAAGCTTTAATTGAATAAAAGCGCAACAAGATCTTTCTTAAATTAAACTTTTTTACATCTAAAAATACCTGCATCCGCAAATTACCTAATTTTTGCGATAAGATAGTATGCTTTTTATTTTTAATCCCATAAGAGGAATATTGCCGTGGACGTACGTCTTTCTGATCGTGTCAATGCTATCAAACCGTCCCCTACACTTGCTGTAACTAACAAAGCTGCTGAGCTTAAAGCTGCTGGCAAGAATGTGATTGGTTTAGGTGCTGGCGAGCCAGATTTTGATACCCCTCAACACATTAAAGATGCTGCAATTGAAGCAATTAATAATGGTTTCACCAAATATACGGCTGTAGATGGTACTCCTGGGTTAAAAAAAGCAATTATTGCTAAATTGAAGCGTGATAATAATCTTGATTATCAAGCGAACCAGATTTTGGTGTCATGTGGTGGTAAACAAAGCTTCTTTAACTTGGCACTTGCATTATTAAATAAAGGTGATGAAGTGATCATCCCTGCACCGTTCTGGGTAAGCTATCCAGATATGGTGATTATTGCTGAAGGTACACCAGTTATTGTGAAATGTGGTGAAGACCAACGCTTCAAAATCACTCCTGAACAACTAGAAGCAGCAATTACTCCTAACACTCGTTTAGTGGTATTAAACAGCCCATCTAACCCAACAGGTATGATTTATAGTAAAGCTGAATTAGAAGCTTTAGCTGAAGTTTTACGTCGTCATCCACAAGTATTTATTGCTTCTGATGACATGTATGAACCAATTCGTTGGGAAGATGAGTTCTACAACATTGCAACTGTTGCTCCAGATTTATATGACCGCACAATTGTTTTAAATGGTGTTTCTAAGGCATATGCAATGACTGGTTGGCGTATTGGCTATGCAGCCGGCCCAGCAAAAATCATTGGTGCAATGAAAAAGATCCAATCACAGTCAACTTCTAACCCAACTTCAATTTCACAAGTTGCTGCTGAAGCTGCATTGAATGGCCCACAAGATGTTTTAGAACCAATGATTGAAGCGTTTAAACGCCGTCATGACTTAGTTGTAAACGGCTTAAACGACATCAAAGGTATCTCTTGCTTACCTGCTGATGGTGCATTCTATGCTTATGCAAACATTCGCCCTCTTATTCGCGCAAAAGGCTTAAAGTCTTGCACAGAATTCTCTGAATGGTTACTTGAAGAAACTGGCGTAGCAGTTGTTCCTGGTGATGCATTTGGTTTAGGCGGCTTCATGCGTATTTCATATGCAACAGCTGATGAAGTACTTGTTGATGCGTTAGCACGTATCAAAAAAGCTGCTGAATCGATTGAAGGTGTTGACGCTGCGATCGCTTCAATTGAAGCAGAAAAAGCTGCTAAATAATTTGTAAAATTAAAAAGGAAGTTTCTATCTGAGACTTCCTTTTTTATCATATTGAATTATACGACCTTTAAAATAGTTATTATAAAATAAGAAGCTAATATTTTTAGTTAGCTTGCTAATTTCAACCTTTCTCTTTTTATAGTAAAATAATAAGTCAAGATAAAATTTATCATTCATTAAATAAATCTTCCGTTATTAAAAGCACTTTGAGTAAAAGAAATGACCGTTTGGCAAAGATTAGGAATAGAACCAACAGATAACCAGAGAGAAATAAAAAAGGCTTATGCCAAACAACTAAAATTAATCGATCAAGATACCCAGCCAGAAGAATTTATTCGTCTCAGAGAGGCGTTAGAAATCGCACAATTCGAAGCAGAACATTTAACATATGAAAATGAGGATTCGGATAATTCATTTTCTATATTTGAAGAAAATGCTTCATTTAATCAGCAAAATTCAAATCCAGATGAATTAAATGATCAAACACTTGAAAATAAACTGAAGAGATTAAAACATCATATTTTTATTCAAGACATTAACTTCAATATACGTGATGAATTAATTCATTTTAATAATGAAATTGAAGCATATGAAGATAAAAGTATTAGCAGCCATTTCAGAAATCAAATCTTAGATCTATTAAAAGAAAATGATCTTGATGATTTTTATTATATCTTTACAGAAAAAGATGCCGAAAATATTGATACAAACTATCAGAAAATAATTGAAAAAGAAAAAATCGAATATTCCGTTTCCAATAACGAATGTATTCAACCAGATGAACATAGTATTCCAGTAATTCTTGAGGAAGTTAGCAATGCACTATGGAATAAAGATATTAGTGATATAACATTCAATAAATTCAATTATTTACTTAGTCAACAATATGATATTCCTCTCAGTCAACAAATAGAAATAAAAGATCAACTCCAAGCCCCTTTAGCAGAAATTGAAATTTATAATTTACAGCCTGAATATTTTCGGTTTCTAGAATTGTGGCATCAAACTTATCCTGATGATATTCATCAATATAATCCATCTTATTACTCAAGCTTACTACAGGAAAAATTAAATAGTTTTTTATCTCAATACAAACTCTTAAAAAAATTACCTAATGAGCATTTTGCACTATTAAATGAACTGTCTGGTGAAAAAAAATTTCATCCATTGAAAATGCTCAAGTTAAGAAAAAGTTTAAATAAAATTTCAAAAAACTATAGCACAGTTGAAATTATTGATAAATTTCAGCTTTCTAATACCAAAACTAACTCTAATTACTTATTTCTAAAAAGTTTAAGCAGTTTTTGGAAATTTACTATTATAAATATACTATTTATAACTATAACCTTTCTCTTTTTTAATTCCCTTATAGCTCCAGATAATCAAATTATAGTAAATTCATTAATTACTTTCTGCATTAGCCTCATATATATATTTATACTACAACCTATATTAAATACTAAAATTTTAGGTCACCCTGATTATGAAAGAACATTAGGCTATTATCTTAAATATTGGTGTTTAAGTGGATTTATTCTCTGTAGTTTGACCCCTTGGCTTCCAGATTTACCCCATCAACTTCTAAGTTATGGATGGTTTATATCTACAATTATACTACTGAGTACATTGCTGCTAGATGCAACACCATATATGAATAGATTAGAGCAAAGTGCATTTATTAATATCGATAAATGGATAATCAATATCGGCTTAATCTCTCTTAGTATTTTTCTTATTTCTGTCTTTCTTATTATTGGTGAACCTGATCATATCTGGTTCACAATTTATAGTCTGATCCCGATCTGTTTCTTATTTTACCCAGAATCTTTCCGCCCTCTCTTCTATATTTTTGGATACAATAAAGAAGATACCAACTTAACAGATAAACAAATAATGTATAGAAGTATTGGTATTATCTTCTTTAGGCTATTTTGGATTTTTGGCTTTAGCTATTTATTTATAAAATCTTCCTCACAACCTTTTATGTATGCTGCAGGCTTGATTTTAGGAAGTATATTAATAACCGGATTTAGTGCAACGAATCTCTCTTCTACACTTAAATATTTAACCTACATCGCCTTATGTATAGCAACGTCATACACCATACTCATCCCTTTGATATTAATTTATTATTTATATCAAAGCTATCAAGCAAAAAAAATCATTTTATCTAGCTGCTAAAAATATCCCCTTGTATGTATCTAACAAAGAATTCATACAAGGGGATATAAATTAATACTCTTCAAACAAACTTAAATCTTCAATTTCATTAAGAAAAGCTTCGAAATGTTGTTGTGCCTCACGTATTTGTCTTGGATCCTGTAAATTTAAAATATAATTAAACTGTTGTGTTCGCTCCCCAATCTGTAAACGTAAATCTCCTGTATATTCACTAAATAAACGCTCTGCTCGTAATAATAAGCTCTTATTCATTAAAGTATCACGAGGATGTATTTTCAATTCCTGCAACTGTTGACGCGCTTGCTCTATTTGTTCTGCACTCATCACATTTTGATGATTAACAATCACTTTTTGAAGCTTTTCCCCCGTGTTTGGAACTTCTATATCAACCTCTAAAATACCATTTGGATTGTAAGAGAATCGTACCTCAATGGATAAATAGTCATTATTTGGAGGTAAAGGCACATTGAGCTCACCTAAAAAAATGTTTTCCTTACACAGACGATGTTCGCCTTGGTAAATCTTAACAATAATTTCTCTCTGTCCTTTATTCATCGCAGTATATGTATTCACCTTACTGGCTGGAATTACAATATTGCGCTCTAAGATGGGTGAAAACTGTCCATCATTTCCCACAGCTATCCCCAAACTAAATGGACAAACATCTGTTAAAACAATCTCTTTTAATGATACGTCTTTCGCTTTTAAACCTGCTTGTACACATGCACCTCGTACAATTGCTTCATCAGGTTGGACACTTGTCGAGGGAAAACGGCCAAATAATTTTGTTACCAATTTGCGAACTACCGGAATACGTGTTGCACCACCTACCATAATAATTTGGTCAACCTGTTGAGGCAGAACCCTAGCATCTCTTAAGGCACGCTCTAATGGACGGCGCAATCTAAGCAGTAATGGCTCAGCCAATACTGCGAATTCTTCTTGGGTAATTTCTAAAGTTGCTTCCTTATCTTTCCATTTGAATATTAACTCTGTTTTTGCTTCTTTACTTAAAACATGGAGACTATGTTGCGCTCTAGCTCTTAATGCGGTTTCAATATCAAATGGAATAGTATTTTCAGTATAGCCAAAAATAGTTGCATACTGTTTCCAGAATTGCTTCATTAGCAACTGGACAAAGTCATCTCCACCTAAATAATTATCTCCTGCACTAGCTCTCACTTCAGTAATGCCATCAAACAACTCAACAATTGAGACATCAAAGGTTCCCCCACCTAAATCAAAAATTAGGAAACAACTGTCCTGCGTTTGACCTAGTCCATATGCTAAAGCCGCAGCCGTAGGTTCATTAATGAGTCGACTAACTTTTAAACCAGCAAGTTCTGCAGCAGATATAGTTGCTTGACGTTGAATATCGTTAAAGTAAGCAGGCACTGTAATCACAGCATCCTCTACTTCACATTGCAAAGCCTGCTCTACGTCCTCTTTAAGAGATTTTAATATCAATGAAGACAATTCAACTGCTGAAAAGCTCTGTTGACCTAATTTTAATCTTTTTGAAGTCCCCATTAATCGCTTAAAACTAGTTAATACCTCTTTACCACGGCTTCTTAACTCCAATGCAGCTTGCCCAATTAATATTTGCCCCTGCTCATCCAGTGCAATAGCTGAAGGTGTAGTTTTCATACCATAAGGATTATTAATAAGTCTGGACTGACCATTTTCAAAAATACCAACAAGTGAATTACTGGTTCCAAGATCAATTGCTATAAGAGGTTTAGTATCTATCATTTTCTATCAATAATTTAGAAATATTCATTTTAAAATTATTTTATTCGATTTAATAAATATTGGCGAGTTTTAGTTACTATTAAACCTTATTGATTCAATTTTATTAGAATATTTAATTTTTTATTTTCATAATCTTCTATACTCGAAGATTCTCTCATTACTTTCAGCTCCAATTTTTTTATTGTAAATCCTAATTTTAGCAATTAGGTCTATATATAATTCTAATTTAATATTTCTTCATAAAATAATTTGTAAAATTAAAAAAGGCCTCAAAATTGAGGCCCTTTTTTATAATTAAAATTATTATAGGTTAAATAACGCAGCGACCTGAGCCTCAGTCAATTTCTTTGTATCATTTTGAAAAGTATAAAAATCGGGTTTTGAATCAACAAAAATTTCCATATCCAAATTCAAGTCTTCTATTTGCTCATTTAAAGAAAATACATTGATGTTGCAGTAGCTTTGATCTTTCGTTCTCCAAAAAATTGTTGTTCCACAAGCATTACAAAAACCTCGTTCTCCCCAGTCAGAAGAGTTAAATACACTAAGATGCTTTTGCTGAATAAACTTTAAACTACCTTTGACCACATCAATTGTCATAATGACACCACTAGTTTGTCTACGACACATCGAGCAAGGGCAAACGTGTACATCATGATTTTTTAATTCAACTTCAAAAGTTGTTTCACCACATAAACACTGACCGTTCATTATTATTTTCCACACTAAGTTTATATTTTTAGAGTTATAAAATATTCTGCTCAACTACATTTTACAAGTTTATAAACTATAAAACAGCCATATTTCTTGTACTTACTAACTTGACAATATGCATTTTAACGCCTAATTTAACATCAAGTTCCATTTTAGAACTTTAATTACTGAAGGACTCAAAAATGAAAAATCCTATGGAAATGACAGGCCTCGAATTTTTACAAGCCATGATTGAAGGTCATATTCCACCTGCCAGTATAAGCAAAACGATTCCAATGCAACCTACTGAAATCTCTGAAGGATCTGTAACCTTTAAAGCACAAGCAGATCACAACCATTTAAACCCATTAGGTGGTGTACATGGTGGCTTTGCTGCAACAGTCCTAGACTCAGTAACAGGCTGTGCTGTTCATACGATGTTACCCGCAGGTGTGGGTTATGGCACCATCGACCTTAATGTAAAAATGTGCCGCCCTATTCCCCAAAATCAGGCTTTAATTGCCACAGGCAAAGTTATTAATTTAAGTAAAAACTTGGGTATTTCCGAAGGTAAAATTATTGATGAAGAAGGTAAACTTTATGCTTATGCAACAGCAACCTGCATGATCATTCGCCCATAAAGAATAAAGGCAGCTTTAAATGGCTGCCTTTTTTATGACGTAAGGAATAATTGGACGTCCACAAGTTTGAGCAATCACATAAGGTGCCCAAATATTTTTAAGTTGAAGTTCTATAATTTCTTGATGCTCGGTAGACCAAGCTAAAACTTTATTTTTACCCAACAATAACTCCCCTTCTAATTGAAAAATATATAAAGATTCAGAGGAGTTTAGTAGTTTCGAGCTTTTTAAAATCTTAAGTGAATTATGCACATTCCATTTAGAGCTAAACCAAAGCTGCAATAAATCACCTAAATATAAATCCTGCTTTTTGAAAGGATAAGCATTAATCCATGCACCTTCTACAAGTGTGTAATAAGATTCTGATTGATTTAAGATATTCAGATAATTGTGGTGATAGAAATCAAAATTAGAAAAAATAGAAGCGATCGTAAGCTTTTTCATACTTATCTCCGATTTAGCCATTTTAGTGCTGGCAAGTTGGTTTAAATCCACACTGTTTGGATTTCTCCAAACGCTTGTTCTTTTTTGAATCTAGCAATTCAGTTTTTAAAGTGCAAGTAATTTATGAGTTTGCTACCCAATCTGCTCAAATAAAAAGCATACAACACAAAAATGAAGGAAACATGACGATTTTCACTTGACCCTTGTCAAAATCTCCTTATAATCGCATGCAGATTCTCCCATAGCTCAGTCGGTAGAGCGACGGACTGTTAATCCGCAGGTCCCTGGTTCGAGCCCAGGTGGGAGAGCCAAATACTAAAAAGCCCGCAGCATTAAAGCGGGCTTTTTTTTGCCATAAATTTATCAATAACCACAAAAAATCCCCTATCTATTGATAGAGGATTTAAATTTTTCTTAGAGCATTTGTTAGGTTTAACGATACAACTTAACTCTAAACAACATATTTTCTTCTTAAATCATTCTTCTACTTCAACCACTTTTAAAGGATTAAAAGACTGCGTTGTTGGCATCATTTCTATACGATTAATATTAATATGTGGTGGTTGAGATGCAATCCAAGCTACCGTATTTGCAATGTCTTCAGGCAAAATTGGGTTTTTCTTATCATAGAGACTACTCACTTTATCTTGATCCCCTTTAAAACGTACAAGTGAAAATTCAGTCCCCCCACACAGCCCTGGTTCAACGTTAGTCACGCGCACACCTGTACCAGCCAAATCCGCACGAAGATTTAGACTAAACTGCTCTACAAAAGCCTTTGTTGCACCGTAAACATTACCACCCGGATATGGGTATGTACCTGCAATTGAACCCATATTAATAATTAAGCCAGATTTCTTGTTTACCATACTTGGTAAAATTAATCGGGTAACTGTCACAAGGCCTTTAACATTGGTATCAATCATCGTGTACCAATCATCTAATTCCGCTTTATCTGCCGACTCTAAACCCAATGCCAAACCCGCATTATTTACAAGCAAGTCAATTTGATCAATTTGAAATTCATTGGGTAACTCTTTAAATATCTTATTTATATTTTCTGCTGTATCCGTCATATCAAATACTAATGGATAGAATTTTTCACCCAGTTGTTGTTTTAGTTCTTCTAGTTTTTCTGCCCGTCTTCCGCATCCAATAACGTTATAGCCTAACTCGATCAGCTTTTTTGAAATACTATAACCAAAACCTGCCGATGCGCCTGTAACTAATGCTAACATTCTTATATCCTTGGAAATAATCAACTATTTTAGTTGAACTCATGATGAACATATCAGCCTTTATATTTACACAATATTTATTATTAGGCTAAAAAAATAAAAGTTTTTTTAAAAATTTTAAGAGAAATTAAAATCTATAAAAAATATATTTATTAAATAATTATATGCATTAAATAACTAAAAGCAGAGTTATTTGATCCTACTAGATAAATTATACCCAATAAAAAAGTTTACCTTGGAAGGTAAACTTTTTTAACAAAAGCCGTCAAAAACTACGCAGGAACACCACTGTGAAAACGGAAAGTATCATCTGGTGTTAATATCAGATTTTTTTCAACCTCACGAATATGTTCAATACGCTGCTGAATATCCTCTTTAGGATTTTTCATTTTTGCTGTTTTGGCCACATCGAGTGCGAGAGCTAAATAGTCTTCGAAATGACGTGATTCTGATTTAAGCAGATAACGATAATAGCGTCCTAACTCATCATCTACACGTGGAGCCAGTGCATGAAAGCGTTCGCATGAACGCGCTTCAACAAAAGCACCTACCACAAGTACGTCAATTAAAGCTTCAGGTTCATAGGTACGAATCTCTTTACGGAGACCACCAGCATAACGTCCGGCACTTAAACCAGTCCACTCTTGACCACGCTTAGCCATAAGCTCAAGCACTTGTTCGTAGTGAAGCATTTCTTCTCGTACAAGTTGAGCAAGTTTTACTTGTAAGTCAGGAAAGAAGCTATAGCGGAACATTAAGTTCATTGCTGTACTAGCAGCTTTCTTTTCACAATTAGCATGATCTTGCATCAAGATATCTAAATTATTGATTGCCTCATCCAACCATTCATTTGGGGTTTGACACCCCAAGAAGTCTAATACAGGCTGCATTAACTCATCATAATTGATACTCGACATTACTAATTATCCTGCTGCCTGAATTGCTGTTTTCATATCTTTAACAGCCTGTACCAGACCTACAAAAACACTCTCAGCAATAATTGAGTGACCAATATTTAACTCATGAATTTGTGGAATCGCTGCAATTGGAGCAATATTTTTTAGATTGAGGCCATGACCCGCATTTACAACTAAACCTTTTGCTGCCGCGTATTCGACACCTTTTACGATACGTGCTAGTTCTTCTTGTTGGTCTTGCTCTGTTTCCGCATCTGCATACGCACCTGTATGTAACTCAATCGTAGGTGCTCCACATGCAATTGCCGCATCAATTTGAGCAAAATCTGCATCAATAAATAAAGATACATCACAACCCAATGCAGCTAAAGCTTGAGTTGCAGCCTTAACTTTTTCAAAATTAGCTACGACATCCAAACCACCTTCCGTTGTCACTTCTTGGCGTTTTTCAGGAACGAAGCACACATGCTGTGGCTGAATTTCTTTTGCAAACTCGACCATTTCATCAGTAACAGCCAACTCTAGATTCATACGCGTTTTTAACAATGGACGCATACGACGCACGTCATCATCTTGAATATGGCGACGGTCTTCACGCAAATGCAAAGTAATACCCTCTGCGCCAGCTTGTTCACAAATGAGAGCAGCTTCTACAGGATCTGGGTAAGTAGTACCGCGCGCCTGTCTTAAAGTAGCAACATGGTCTATGTTTACACCAAGCAATGCAGCCATAAATAAATCCTAATTACGATTGAGTTTGAGTGTTTTGAATCCACAATTGTCGACTTTTTAGAGGACGATCTCCTAAAAGCGATGTAATCATTTGACGGTATAGTTTACCTAATAATTGCAATTGTTCGTGAGAAAAATCCTGACCTTGCTCATAGTCCAACATAGATAAAATTGCTTTTCCAGACAGAGATGAACGGCCTGCCTGAACGACTGGAGCAAAGCCTTCAGTCACTTGAAATTGATAAAATTGATGCGGCAAAATTTCTTTTTGGGAGCTATCAACTGAAAAATCAATCGCGTAACCTAACTCAGGAAGCAAGGCATGTTCAAACTGTCTTAATATCTGTCTAAGAAAGAGATCTGGGTTTTCGTGCGAAGACAATTCTTGTAGTTGAAGTAGTGTTAATTGATATTGTTCAAATGTTTGCGGCATTGCTTCTTCTAAAGGGCAAAGTCTTAAAACAATTTCATTTAAATAAAAACCAGCGAAAAAAGCATCACCAAAAAAGAAAACTGGCTGATTTAGTATTTCCAGTTTCGTAAAATTTTTCAGTTCACTTTTACCTGTAGCTTGTAATCGGATAGGCTGATATTGAGGGGGTGGAGTTTGTCTTAAAATACCATCGACTCGCCCATACTCTTGAGTGAAGAGATGCACAATATGGCTTTTTTCACGATATTTACGATGATGAATCATATATCCATGCAGGATTTCATTGCGCATCATAAAAAGAAACTATTCCTTAGATTCTTTTTCTTTCTTATCGTCGTCATCACCATCAGGAATTACAGCTCCTACAACAGCAGCTGTACCCTTCACTACACCTTTAGTTGTTTTATAAGCAATACCTACTGGTACGGTTACAAGCTTGTACACACAACCTTGCAACATCAATGCACATCCAACAATAGCTAATATTGATGTAATTGCTTTCATACCAGTATTCCCTGCTTCTTAGATATCACTATATCCTAAACTTTTTAAAGCACGTTCATCATCAGACCAACCGCCTTTAACCTTAACCCATAAGGTAAGCATGATCTTTTGCTCGAACATTTTTTCCATATCTTTACGAGCATCCATACCAATCGTTTTAAGCTTGGCACCTTTCTCACCAATTACAATTGCTTTTTGACCAGCACGATCCACAAAAATAGTTGCATCGATATAAGTACAAGCTGGTTTTAATCGTCCCGTTTTCTCATTAACAGTTTCTTCTTCCGTTTTGAAAGATTCAATTTGCACTGTTAAATCATATGGAAGCTCTTCGCCCAACTGACGCATGATTTTTTCACGGATGATCTCACTTGCCAAGAAGCGCTCAGAACGGTCCGTAATTTGATCAAATGAATACAGTGGTGGCTGATAAGGAAGATATTTTTCAATCGTTTCACTTAAATGTTCCAAGTTAGCTCCACGTAGAGCAGAAACAGGAACAATCTCAGCAAAATTCATAAGCTTAGTACGCTCTTGAATTAGAGGAAGAATCTCTCTTTTATCTTCAAAAGTATCAGCTTTATTAATCACTAAAATAACTGGCATTTCAGCATTCTTGAGTTTCTCAAGCACTAAATCGTCATTTTGAGTCCACTTATAGGCATCGATAACAAATAAAACTAAGTTAACGTCACGTAGTGCAGAATGCGCAGCACGGTTCATCATTTTATTGATGGCACGTACTTCTTTCTTATGCATCCCCGGTGTATCAACATAGACCGCTTGCATTTTTTCACGTGAATCAATACCAATAATTTTATGGCGTGTCGTTTGAGGTTTACGCGAAGTAATCGAGAGTTTTTGACCCAATAAATGGTTCATGAGGGTAGATTTACCCACATTTGGACGTCCCACAATCGCCACAAATCCGCTCTTAAAATCCGAAGGAATTGTAACGCCTTTGGAACTAAAAAATTGATCAATCAGATTGTTTGGATCTTGGTTTTCATTTGAATCTGGATTGATTTGATCAGAATGCATCGACATGCAGGTTATTGCTCCAATAACTTTAAAATTTCCGCCGCTGCTGCCTGCTCGGCAAAACGACGACTTGACCCCTCACCATAAATCTTTGGTAAACCATCTACCAAACATTCGACTTTAAAGTGCTGATGAGGCGCATCACCCTGAATATCTACAACCTCGTAAACAGGGAGAGGTTTTTTACGTGCTTGTAGATACTCTTGTAAACGTGATTTTGGATCCTTGAGTTGATCTGTTGGCTCAATATGATCTAAATAAGGTACATACCATTTTAACACAATATCGTTGAGTAGGTTCAGGTCACTACAATCAAGATATATTGCGCCAATAATCGCTTCTACAGTATCTGCCAATATTGACTCACGATGATGACCACCAGATTTCAATTCGCCCGTGCTTAATATTAAACACCGACTAAGTTGCAAATCGGTTGCAATTTTACCTAAAGCTTCTTGGCGAACCAGAGTCGCACGCATACGCGTTAAACGCCCCTCATTTTCATGTGGGTAGGCATGATATAAATAATTGGCGATGATCATCCCCAATAGCGAATCGCCTAAAAACTCCAAACGTTCATAGTTATACCTATGACTCACCGAACGATGAGTCAAAGCTAACTGTAGCAATTCGGGCTGCTTAAATTGATAACCGATCCGACTGAGTAAGCGAGGATCACTTAGTTTGAACTGATGTTTTGTCAAAACTCTTCTCAAATGTTAAAACTAAATCAATATTTAGTAAGAATGGTTTTCTTACTTCATATTTCTTTTTGACAATTAAACCCGATTGGTTAAACACTTCAGCAATCTCTTTAAAATGGAGATCACGAATATTGTTCATTTCCAATCGTTGATCCATTTGTGTCATAAACTTTTGGGGTGTGGTATCAGCTGAGCTTTGTTGCATAAGCTCAGTAATCTGATTATTAATCACACGATCATCCCAATATGCTGGCCAAACTGCAAGTACGGCTTTCGCCGCAATTGCAAATATGACTACCCCAAATAAAATTGCTAAATACGAAGTACCCTGTTGTGCCTTACGCATTTTTGTTTTCCTAATGGTTGTTTTTAATCTATTTTTCCATTTCGGTTAAAGCTTGGCAGGTGGAAACCAGGTTCTTTATGCATCCAGACATAGAAAGCTCGGCCTGTTAAGTTTTCTTCAGGAACAAAGCCCCAGAAACGACTGTCAGCACTTTGATCGCGGTTGTCACCCATTGCAAAGTAATGTCCTTTTGGAACTGTCACTTCCCAATATAAACCGTCTTGGTTCGAATATTTGCCATTATCAACATAGTTGATAAAAGGTGCCTGACGCGCAACGTTTACGCCTTCAAGCTCACGCATTGTAAATGTATGATCACCAATCGTTTCTTTATGATAAATCGACGTAGGTGTATCTAAAGCATCTTTTTCACGACTAAACTGTGTTGCTACTTTAGGAATTTTTTGACCATTAATAATCAATTGCCCATGATCATAAACAATATGATCACCTGGTAAACCGATTACACGTTTAATGTAGCTAATAGTCGGCTGAGGTGGATAACGGAATACGATGACATCACCACGTTTAGGCTCACCAACATCAATCACTTTTTTATTGACGATAGGTAAACGAACACCATAGTCAAACTTGTTAACCAAAATAAAATCGCCAGTCTCTAAAGTTGGAACCATAGAGTCTGATGGAATGTTAAATGGTTCATAAAGGAATGAACGTAATACAAGCACAACAGCTAAAACTGGCCAAAAGTCATAGGCCCATGTAATAACAAAATTTTCGTTCTCTCGCCCTTTATTCGCACGCTGTTTAAAAACGAGCTTATCTAGCAACCACACTGCAAATAAAATCAGCGTAACTGGAACAAGAATTAAATTAAAATCAAAATCCACATGACCTCACTCGCAGCCTAGCTGCTTGCTTCATGGCTGGGAGAATATAAGTTCATCCCAGCCCTTTCTTTTATCTTTCTACTTTCAAAACAGCTAAGAACGCTTCTTGTGGAATTTCTACACTACCCACTTGTTTCATACGTTTCTTACCTTCTTTTTGTTTAGAAAGTAATTTCTTCTTACGAGACACGTCACCGCCATAACATTTTGCTAGGACGTTTTTACGCATCGCCTTAACGGTCGAACGAGCAATAATTTGCGCACCAATGGCAGCCTGAATTGCAACATCAAACATCTGACGTGGAATCAAGTCTTTCATTTTTTCAACTAGAGCAATACCACGATGACGAGCATCATTACGGTGACAAATCATAGCCAAGGCATCAACCTTTTCACTATTAATTAACACATCAACCTTAACTAAAGATGAACTTTCAAAACGTACGAAGTTATAGTCTAGCGATGCAAAACCACGTGAACATGATTTAAGCTTGTCAAAGAAATCCATTACGACTTCAGCCATTGGAATTTCAAAAGTAATCGAAACTTGATTACCTAAGAATTTCATGTCTTTTTGTACACCACGACGCTCAATACATAAGGTCATGACATTACCTAAGTATTCTTGCGGCACAAGAATATGACATTCAGCAATTGGCTCACGTAAATCTTCAACAACTGAACCATCTGGCATTTTAGACGGGCTGTCGATATAGATCGTCTCACCTTTTTTGGTAACAGCTTCATAAACTACTGTTGGTGCAGAGCTAATTAAATCGAGATCGTACTCACGCTCTAAACGCTCTTGTACGATTTCCATATGCAACATACCTAAGAAACCACAGCGGAAACCGAAACCAAGTGCATCTGAACTTTCAGGTTCAAAGAACAAGGCAGAATCGTTAATTTGTAATTTCTGTAATGCTTCGCGGAATGGTTCAAAGTCACTTGAATCGATTGGGAAAAGACCTGCATAAACCTGCGGTTTAACCTTTTTGAAACCCGGTAACGTTGCAACGTCTGGTGTAGTCGCAAGTGTAATGGTATCACCTACTGGTGCACCAAAAATGTCTTTAATACCTGCAATAACAAAACCTACTTCACCAGCTTCAAGAATATCTGTTTCAGTATGCTTAGGGTTAAATACACCAACCGAAGTTACTGGATGAGTTTGTCCTGTCGACTTAACCAACATTTTGTCGCCCTTACGGATACGACCTTGTTTGATACGAACAAGAGAAACTACACCTAAGTAGTTATCAAACCATGAATCGATAATTAACGCTTGAAGTGGAGCTTCACGGTCACCTTCTGGTGCCGGAATAACATCAACTAAACGCTCTAATACACCTTCAACGCCTAAACCTGTTTTTGCTGAACAAGTCGGTGCATCTGTCGCTTCAATCCCGATAATTTCTTCAATTTCATGAATTACACGTTCAGGTTCAGCCTGCGGTAAATCAATTTTATTCAAGATAGGAAGAACTTCGAGACCTTGTTCAATAGCTGTATAACAGTTTGCAACTGATTGTGCTTCTACGCCTTGCGCAGCATCAACAACCAATAATGCACCTTCACATGCAGCTAACGAACGAGAAACTTCATACGAGAAGTCAACGTGCCCAGGTGTATCAATAAAATTAAGCTGATATTCCTGCCCATTTGGATGGGTGTAATACAATGTCACAGACGCTGCTTTAATGGTAATCCCACGTTCGCGCTCAAGCTCCATTGAGTCCAAGACCTGAGCTTGCATCTCACGATCTTGTAGGCCACCACACATCTGAATGAAACGGTCAGCTAAAGTAGACTTACCATGATCAATATGAGCGATAATCGAGAAGTTTCGGATATTTTTGATATCAACGGATTTTTTAGCTTGCGCCATGGGCTACCTTGAGAAAATATAAAGTGCTATGTAGCTTGTTTTAATACATAGCCAAAGCGGTTTAACAAATTGCGAGAGATTATAGCAGATGGATATTTTAAAGTATCCAAAATAATCATGAGCTTTGTACTTATGTTCTAAAAAATGACAATTCAAAGCACATGTAATACTTCCGACTAACGAACATATGAAATAGTAAAATCCAAAGGATTTATGCTTGTATCAAGGGGCTTATAGGCTTGTGTAAAAGTTGGCGACATTCGTTTTGGTCGACCCGATTCAATTTCAATACATGCCCACTTGGTATTCCCAACAAATAAAACTGCCTGATCAGAAGGACGATAAAAAACATACTGGCGAAATGAGTAAAGCGCATTGATATCATCGAGCCATGTTCGCAGTACAATTTCTTCGCCTTCAAACGCTGCTTTACGGTATTGCACATGATGCTCAACGGCCACCATTGCATGTTTAAGCTCAAGGTATTTGGTTACGCCTACACCTAATGTTTCAACATGAGCAGCAGCAACATCTTGCATCCATTGGACATACATTACATTGTTAACATGACCCAAAGCATCAATATGCTGTGGCTGAACCTGAATATGCAAATCGAAAATACTGCTCACAAAACACCCACTTTAATCATTAAACCTAAAACTACAATTAAATTAGCTAGATCGAACATTATGCCGAATACAAATAATAAAAAACCACCCATTTTCAGGGTGGTTCATTTTTAAATCATTTTACTGGATGCGCAAACCAAGCATTGCACGTTGGCCTTGACGAATAATTCCAACACGCGCAACCGTATTTTTTTGTAAGTTAGAAACAACTTTTGCAAAATCTTGGCTATTCAAAATTTGAGTATTATTAACCTGAATAATCACATCACCCGGAATAATATTTGACAATGATGCTAATCCACCACGGCGAACATCTTGAACATAAATACCACCTTTTACGCTCAATGCATTTTTCTCTGGCTCAGCTAAATCACGAATACTCATGCCTAAAACCGGACCTTTAGAGGCAGAAGTCTGAGCACCTGTAGCTGGTGTTTCATCTGGTGCGGTTGCCAAAGTTGCCGAAATATTACGAGTTTTATCATCACGTAATACTTCAAACTGAACAGTTTGATTTGGCTGCACTTTGTTTAAAGCATAAAGCAAATCACTTGTGCGTAGTACAGACGTACCATTAAGTTTTAAAATCACATCACCAGCTCTAAGCCCTGCTTTTTGAGCAGGTGAATTTGGCGTAACTTGTGTGATAAGAGCACCTTCTGGTTTAGGTAATTTGTAGGCATCAGCAAGGTTACGGTCAATATCTTGCATCATAACGCCTAAGTATGAACGAGTAACCTTCCCTTTGGTTTTAAGCTGTTCAGCTACATCCATCGCCACATCGATTGGAATAGAGAAAGACAAGCCCATATAACCACCAGTACCACTAAAGATACGTGAGTTTACTCCGACTACTTCACCGTTTTGATTAAACAATGGACCCCCTGAGTTACCCGGGTTTAAAGCCACATCTGTCTGAATAAACGGTACAGAGGTTTCACCACTCATATTTCGTGATTTAGCACTGACAATACCTGCTGAGGCTGAGTAGTCAAAACCAAATGGTGAACCAATCGCTAAAACAGGCTCACCGACTCGTAAGCGGTCAACATTACCCACTTTTAAAGCTGGATAATTATTTCCATTGACTTTTAATAAGGCAACATCGGTACGTTCATCACTACCAACAACAGTTGCATCAATTTCACGACGGTCATTTAAAGTAATACTAATTCGGGAAGCATTTTCAATCACATGATGGTTTGTGAGTAAATAACCATCTTTACTAATAAAGAATGCACTACCGTATGCGGTTTTTTCTTGAGGACCTTGTTGCTGTGGAATGATGACCTGATTACCAAAGAAACGTTTTAAAATTTCAGGAACTTGCTGTTGCAACAGTTCATCCTGAGTCATTTTTTTTACGACATTTACACTCACCACAGCTGGACTAACTTGTTCAACGAGGTTTGAAAAATCAACAGCAGCGTTTGCCTGAACAGCGGCAACTGTAAATACCGCTGCATACATTCCTTGTTGTAAATAGCGAGATTTCATTCGGTGCTCACCCACAATTGGTCTACGAGAAATAAGAATAAAACTTTTGTATCACAATGCTTTGGAATTGTGCGTAACAATATGTTTACTTATAAGACATCATGATCATGTTTATTTTACACATTGCAATTTTTTAAGGTAATTGCAATTTTTCTGTGACTTAGAGCGCTTAAGCTCTTGCCTTTTTAGGTAAAAAGGGGTGTCATTAGCGGACGTTTTAAATTGATGCGAATGGACATGCCTAATCAACAGACAATTCACCACTTTGACGTGATTATTGTGGGCAGTGGCGGTGCTGGTTTAAGTCTGGCTTTATCGTTACCAAGTCATTTTAATATTGCAGTTTTAGCCAAAGCTGCTTTGACTGAAGCAAGTACCTTCTATGCACAAGGCGGTGTTGCTGCTGTTCTTGATGAAACTGACTCTATTCAACAACACATTAATGACACGATGATTGCAGGTGCTCATTTATGTGAAATAGATGCAGTTCAACATACTGTAGAAGGCGGTCGCCCTTCTGTTGATTTCCTTTTAGAGCAAGGTGTTCAGTTCACCTTAGATGAAGATGAGCAACTTCACTTAACGCGTGAAGGGGGTCACTCACAGCGCCGCATTATCCATTCTGCTGATGCTACTGGTAAAGCCATTTCAACCACGTTAGTTGAACGCGCCAAAGAACGCGAAAATATTACTATTTTTGAAAACTACATTGCGATTGATTTAATCACGTCGCATAAATTGGGTCATACAGATCAGGCAAATCGCGCTATTGGTTTGTATGCCTTAGATGAAAACACTGAAAAAGTTCATACTTTCCTTGCACCATTTACCGCACTTGCTTGCGGCGGTGCGATGAAAGCTTACCTTTATACGTCTAACCCTGATATTGCCACAGGCGATGGCATTGCCATGGCTTACCGTGCAGGTTGCCGTGTAGCCAATATGGAATTTAACCAGTTCCACCCAACTTGCCTATACCATCCACAAGCACGTTCGTTCTTAATTACCGAAGCCATGCGTGGTGAAGGTGCTTATTTACGCTTGCCAGATGGCGAACGTTTTATGCTTCGTTTTGATGATCGTGCAGAGTTGGCTCCTCGCGATATTGTGGCACGTACCATTGACCACGAAATCAAGCGTCTCGGTATTCGTCATGTATGGTTAGATATTACCCACAAATCACCTGAATTTATTAAAGAGCACTTCCCTACACTTTATGCACGATTGCTTGAGTTAGGTATCGACATTACCAAAGACATGATTCCAGTAGTGCCAGCAGCTCACTATACATGTGGTGGTGTTGTAGTTGACTCAAATAGTCAGACCGATATTGAAGGTCTATATGCAATTGGTGAAACCTCTTATACAGGCTTACATGGCGCAAACCGTATGGCAAGTAACTCATTACTTGAGTGCTTTGTTTACGGCATGAGTGCAGCAAAAGACATCGAAAATAAGTTTGATGAAAACTTCAAATTACCAGAAGTACCAACTTGGGATGACTCTCAAGTAACCAACCCAGATGAAGATGTGGTGATTTTACAAAACTGGGATGAGTTACGTTCGACCATGTGGAACTACGTTGGTATTGTAAGAACTACAAAACGTTTAGAACGTGCCTTACACCGTATAGAGATGTTAAAGCGTGAAATCACTGAATATTATCAAGATTACCGTGTTAGCAAAAATCTGATTGAACTGCGTAATCTTGTGCTCGTTTCTGAGATGATTGTTCGCTGTGCCATGCACCGCAAAGAATCACGTGGGCTACACTACACGCTCGATTATCCAGAAACTTCAAAAGAGATTCGTAAAACTGTTTTAACTCCTCCAACTTTTACAGTAGAACAACCATTGGTTAATACCGAAATTTAAACTGTTCTTCTGCAAAAAAAGCACAGCTCTGGCTGTGCTTTTTTGAATTTAATATTCATGGTCTAGGTGGAATTGAATAAGTCGCGGTTACATGCGCTACAGGTTCATCTAATCCAACTGAATAAATCCAGACCTCACCTACGACCAAGGTCTTTCCTACTTTCATGAGCTTACATTCGCTGCGTAGATCTTTATCACCTGCGGGTTTTCTAAGAAAGTTAATATTAAAATTTGTCGTTACCGCCAAACCAATAATTCCAATTTCACCGAGTATTGCAATATACAAAGCAAAATCTGCTAAAGTCATCATGGTAGGCCCAGATATGGTACCGCCTGGGCGTTGATGTCTTTGATCGACGTGATAATAAACGACAGCAGCTTTAGGCGTGACTGATTCAATCGTGCAATGTTCAAGACTTGGGGGAAATTCCTTTTCAAGAAACGCTATAATTTCTTCTTTTGAACTTTTCATCCTTGTTTTTCTTCGATTTAAGAACAGTATTCAAAATAGCATAAAATATTGTTCAATATGTTCTATGTTCTTTTTAAGCAGATTTGTCATTATTTTTAACCACCCCCATAAATATGAGAGTGGCTTTTATTATTTATCTTAAATATTGTAAGGCTTGCTCAAAAACCTGATCAGGACTTTGCGTAGCATCTAAACGTTTAATACGTTCAGGTTCAGCGTTCCATAAGGTCTCATAACCTTCGCGAACTTTAGTAAAGAAACTTAACTTTTCTTGTTCAAAACGGTCTAAAGCTCCACGCTCACGTGCACGGTTCATACCGAGTTCAATCGGTGCATCTAACCAGAAAGTCACGTTTGGCATACGTGAAACAAAGTTCTGATTTAAAAGCTGTAATTTATCTTGGCTTAAACCACGACCCGAACATTGGTAAGCAAAGCTTGCATCGGTAAAGCGATCACTTAAAACAATTTTGCTAGACTCTAGAGCCGGCAAAATCACTTGTTGTAAGTGTTGCGCACGTGCCGCATAAATTAAGAGTAGTTCAGTATCGTGACTCATATTTTCATCATGATTCACCGCCAAAAGCATTGAACGTATTTGTTCTGCTAAAGGCGTACCACCTGGTTCACGGGTTAAAACGACTTGTTTACCTTGCTCTTCAAAATGCTGATGAATTTTTCGAATGAGTGTAGTTTTACCTACCCCTTCCGTGCCTTCAAAGCTAATAAACATCTTTTTTCCTTATTTCTTCGATCTCAACACGGATAAGTACTCTTGTACCGCTTGATTATGAGCCTGTAAATCTGCTGTAAATTTATGACCGCCATTACCAGTTGCCACAAAATAAATATTATTTGAGTCATCTGGATGTAATGCTGCTTCAATTGCCTTTTGACTAGGTAAAGCAATTGGTGTCGGCGGTAAACCATTAATGGTATAGGTATTATATGCAGTTGGTGTACGCAAGTCTTCGCGAGTAATCTTGCCTTTATAGTTATCACCCATTCCATAAATCACGGTTGGGTCAGTTTGTAAACGCATACCAATTTTCAAACGGCGCACAAATACACCAGATACTTGCTCAAGCTCACTATCTACACTTGTTTCTTTCTCAACAATTGAAGCCATAATTAAAGCTTCATACTTATCTTTATAAGGTAAGTTTGGTGCACGGTTTGCCCAAGCAGTATCTAAGGCTTTCATTTGATGATGATATAAAGCGGTGAGGATTTTTTTATCAGTCTCACCTTTTGCAAAGAAATAAGTGTTAGGCGCAAATAAACCTTCCGGATGATGATATGGAATTCCTAGCGCCTTCATGAGCTGATCATCAGGTAGATCGAGTATTGTATTTTTTACATTTTTATCATTTTTCAAAGCAGTAATAAGCTGTTTAAAGGTCGTACCTTCAATCACCAAAACACGGTTCATCTGAGCATTATCAGCATTAGACAACATCTCTAATACTTGCCTTACGCTCATTCCCTGTTCGATTTCATACACACCAGCTTTCATGCTGTCATGAATCATGAACTTTTGATAAAGCTTAAGTACAATAGGGAAATGGATTTTGTTGTCTTTGGCTAAATGATCAATAAAACCAGAATAGGTCTCACCTGATGTGATCGATAGCATCTGCTTTTTCCCTTCAACAGGATAAGCTTTAAATAAACTTGACCACAAAATAGCAAAAATAGAAATTAAAACGATAAAAAAGCCAATCAGCACCAACTTTTTAGGAAAATGAGATGCTGTTTTATTGCCCTTTTTTTTAGCATTTTTTGCTTTCGCGTTCACAGGTGGCTTCGGCATATTAATGAATCTGATTCAAGTTAAGATTATGAAATAAATTTAGGCACGCCTGTGAATCTAGAGTTTGTTCACCTATTTGAGTAACTACTCGCATTGGATGTAAAGCATTACAAAAGAATAGACTCTGTATTTGTGGCACTTCATCTAATTCAATTATTCTGACTTCGCAGGCAATTCCATGGTGCTGCATACGCGCCAAAATTTCTGCACGCATCACACCGTGGACGCCATTATAGCGAAGTTCCGGTGTAATCCATCTATCATTTAAACGAATAAAACAATTACTGCTTACCCCTTCAACAATATAACCTTGTACATCAGATACTAATGCTTCTGCCCACCCTTGTTGATCTGCTTCTTTTTTTAGCAGTACCTGTTCCAGCCGATTTAAAGATTTAAGTCCAACTAGACTTGGCATGGTTAAACCCAAAGCCTGATTTAAAACCCCACACTTAATAAAGTCGGGTTGGAATTGCTCCAGTGCTTTTGGATAAAACCAGACATAAATATCTGCTTCATGCTTTGGCAAACTATAACCACGGTCACCTTCACCACGGCTAATTACAATTTTTAAAGTGCCATTGAGTACAAGGTTTTGTTTATATAGATGCTGTAAACTCTGTTCAATGAAGTCAAAGTTTGCAGTTAAAGCTAGTTTTTGGGAGGCAAGTTTTAGACGTTCCCAGTGTCGAGCCCTAAGCTCAATCTTATTTTGAAAAATACGAATTGTGGTAAAGCATCCATCTCCATAATGAAATGCTCGGTCTAGTAACGGAATGGTTTCAACAGGTTGACCATTTTTAAAACACCACATGCTTAATCCGTCCTTTCTTAAAAACCGCCCAACAATACAACACCTTTCATTTAATTAATAAATGACTGATTTTAAAAAATTATACCGATTAAATCAGCACTTTTGAAACTTGTTATATATCAAGATTTAAGAATAGTTTATCCATTTTTATTATTTCTATATTTTTCATATTAAATTCGTTTTTTATTATTTTTTTAGAATAAAGACTAGCGCTATTCTGCGTTCATGTTTTGAACATTTCGTATTTTTGAGGGGTTATCTCATGCGTTTTTCTCAATTAAAAGTTGGGGTTATTGCTGCGCTTCTTTCTGTTTCATCATTTGCAGCACAAGAATTTTTAAACGTTTCTTACGATCCTACTCGTGAGTTATATACAGACTTTAATAAGCAGTTTGGTGCTTATTGGAAACAGCGTACTGGTCAAGATATTCAGTTTAAGCAATCACACGGCGGTTCTGGCAAACAGGCTCGTGCAGTGATTGATGGCTTAAATGCTGACGTTGTGACATTAGCGCTTGCAGCTGATATTGACGAAATTGCTGAAAAAGCAAAATTGCTTCCAACTGATTGGCAGAAGAAGTTGCCACAAAACTCTACACCATACACATCAACAATTGTGTTTTTGGTACGCAAGGGTAACCCTAAACAAATTAAAGACTGGGGTGACTTAATCAAACCAGGTGTAGAAATTATTACACCAAACCCGAAAACTTCTGGCGGTGCTCGCTGGAACTACCTTGCAGCTTGGGCTTGGGCAAAACATCAACCAGGTGGTAACGATGCTAAAGCACAAGAGTATGTCCGCCAAATTTATAAACACACTAAAGTTCTAGATTCGGGTGCACGCGGTGCAACGACGACTTTTGCTGAACGTGGTATTGGTGACGTATTACTTGCTTGGGAAAACGAAGCTCACTTAGCTGTTCGTGAACAACCGGGCAAATTTGAAATTATTACCCCGTCTCTTTCGATTTTAGCTGAACCACCAGTTGCTGTTGTTGAGAAAAACGCTGCAAAAAAAGGCAATCTCACCATTGCTAAAGGGTACCTTAACTACTTGTACTCACCTGCTGGCCAAGAAATTGCAGCACGTAACTTCTACCGCCCTCGTAATGCAGCTGTACTCAAAAAATACAGCAATGTATTTAAACCATTGAAACTCGTGACGATTGATAAAGAGTTTGGCGGTTGGACAAAAGTGCAAAAACAACACTTTGATAATGGTGGTGTTTTCGATCAAATCGTGAAAATTAATAGTGCAGAGAAGTAATTCTTTGTACTAAGGATAAGGAGAACAGACATGACTCACTCTGTAATTGTTCCAGGTGTAGGTGGAAGTGAACATCAACATTGGCAATCTTGGTTGCAGCGTCAACTCGTGTCTAGTTCTCGTGTTGAGCAAAAAAACTGGGATAGACCCGTATTAAGTGAATGGATTGAACAATTTGTTAAAACAGTTCAAGCGGTACAAGCACCTGTGCAAATTGTTGCGCATAGCTTCGGTTGCTTAACCAGTGTTGCTGCTTTAGCTGAGCATCCTGAGTTACAAGCTCAGGTTAAAAAACTAATTTTGGTTGCTCCTGCAAATCCGGCACGTTTTGGTGAAGCTGGTTTTGCTCGCCATAGCTTGACTGACTACAAAGATTATTTTCATCAGTTAAAAATTAATGTGCCTACAACACTACTGATTAGTGAAAATGATCCTTGGTTAGATTTTTTTGATGCTTTACAACTTGCTAAAGCTTGGCAATTAAATCCTATTAATCTTGGAGAAGTCGGTCATATTAATGTTGCTTCCGGTTTTGGCCCATTCCCTGATTTACTGAACTATCTACTTCCTGAAGACTCGATGTGTAGCCACTCATCTATTGATCCGGTAAAGACACATTTCTCTTTGAAATTTGCTTAATACCCAGCTTTATACCGCGCCGTTTATCTTTATTTATTCGCTTACTGGTTTCAGCAGGCTTTTCTCTTTGAGGAAATATCATGTCGCAGCGATCCCGAGTGCTGCCTGGGTTTGGTCTATCATTGGGCTTCACCCTCGCCTACGTTTCTTTTATTGTGCTTATTCCATTAGCCGCAGTCTTTATCAAATCATTTGGAATCGGATGGGACGGACTATGGGAAATTTTAACTTCTGAACGTATTTTAAAATCGCTTCAATTGAGCTTTAGTTCAGCTTTAATTGCGGCGTTTATTAATGTTGTTTTGGGACTACTTTTAGCTTGGTGCCTTGTCCGTTATAACTTTCCCGGAAAACGTCTGGTTGATGCTTTAGTAGACTTACCTTTTGCACTTCCAACAGCAGTTGCAGGTATTGCGCTTACTTCGCTTTATGCACCTACAGGCTGGATTGGTCAATATTTAGAACCACTTGGTATTCAGGTTGCCTATACACCGATCGGGATTACACTAGCTTTAGTATTTATTGGTATTCCTTTTATTGTTCGAACTGTTCAACCCGTACTAAGCGATATCGAAACCGAGCTTGAAGAAGCTGCTTCTGCACTTGGAGCAAATCGCTGGCAGACGATTACTAAAATTATTTTGCCAATATTACTACCTGCTCTATTTACAGGCTTTGCTTTAGCATTTGCTCGTGGCGTGGGTGAGTATGGTTCTGTAATTTTCATCGCAGGTAACCAGCCGTTTAAAACAGAAATTGCCCCACTCATGATTATTTCTCGCCTTGAAGAATATGACTATGCAGGTGCAACCACCATTGCAGCGGTCATGCTGGTTCTCTCTTTCATTATTTTATTTGCCATTAATTTACTTCAAGCATGGGCTAACCGTCGTACAGGGAGAAATATCACATGAACCTACATACCGACAGTAATGCACTTGCTTTAAAGCTACAGTCCCGTGATGCGACTCGTGAACCGACTTGGGTACGTTATACGCTCATTACAGTTGCACTGATTTTCTTTCTTAGTTGCTTAATGCTGCCACTTATTTTGGTTTTTGTTGAAGCATTTAAACAAGGCCTTGAAGTTTATATTCAGGCTCTAATTGATCCAGATACTTTGTCAGCGGTGAAATTAACATTACTCACCGCAGCGATTGCCGTTCCAATTAACGTGATATTTGGTGTTGCCGCTGCATGGGCTGTTTCCAAGTTCCAGTTTAGAGGCAAAGCGATTTTAACCACCATTATTGATATGCCTTTTTCGGTTTCGCCTGTTATTGCAGGTTTAATGATTGTACTGATTTTTGGTGCTCAAGGTTGGTTAGGCGGCTGGTTAATGGACCATGACATCAAGATTTTATATGCCGTACCTGCGATTGTATTAGCAACCATCTTTATTACCGTTCCTTTTGTTGCACGTGAGTTAATTCCACTGATGGAAGCTCAAGGAACAGAGGAAGAAGAAGCAGCAATTGTGTTAGGTGCTTCAGGCTGGCAAACCTTTTGGAAAGTCACTCTGCCTAACATTAAGTGGGGTTTAATTTACGGCGTGATTTTGTGTAACGCGCGTGCAATGGGTGAGTTTGGTGCAGTATCAGTGGTTTCTGGTCACATTCGTGGTGAAACCAATACCCTGCCACTTCATGTTGAAATTTTATATAACGAGTACACCTTCAGTGCAGCCTTTGCCGTGTCCTCATTACTTGCTTTCTTAGCCTTATTAACACTGGTATTGAAAACTTGGTTAGAACTGTATCAAGACAAACCAGAACCGCATTCAACTGATTCGTAAGGAATGAAATCATGAGTATTCAAGTTAAGAATATTGAAAAACACTTTGGTGCATTCCATGCGCTTAAAAATATTTCCCTAGATTTTCCAGAGGGCGAACTGGTTGCGCTACTCGGACCATCTGGCTGCGGTAAAACCACACTACTGCGTATTATTGCTGGTTTAGAGTCAGCCGATGGCGGTCAAGTGTTACTTGAAGGGGAAGATGCAACCAATGTCCATGTTCGCGAACGTCAAGTTGGCTTTGTATTTCAGCACTATGCTTTATTCCGTCATATGACTGTATTTGACAATATTGCTTTTGGTTTACGTGTTCGCCCTCGTGCGACCCGTCCTTCGGAAGCTGAGATTAAAAAACGTGTTACTCGTCTGCTTGACCTAGTTCAACTGGGCTTTTTAGCAGACCGCTACCCTGCTCAGCTTTCTGGTGGACAACGTCAACGTATTGCCTTAGCGCGAGCACTCGCTGTAGAGCCTCGTGTGCTATTGCTTGATGAACCATTTGGCGCACTAGATGCCAAAGTCCGTAAAGAACTACGTCGCTGGTTACGCAACTTGCATGACGAATTGCATATCACTTCAATTTTTGTAACCCATGATCAAGAAGAAGCTCTTGAAGTGGCTGACCAGATTATTGTGATGAATAAAGGTAACGTCGAACAAATTGGTTCGCCGCGTGAAGTCTACGAAAAACCTGCAACGCCATTTGTATTTGATTTCTTGGGTCAAGCAAATCGTTTTGAAGGTGAACATGCTGGCGGTATTATCCGTATTGGCAATGATCGTATCGAATTACCGACTACAGTTCAGGCACCGCAAGGAAAAGTGATTGCTTTTGCCCGTCCGGATGAGTTACATATTCATTCGCAACCACAGGCAAATACAATTGAAGCAACTTTTGTACGTGAAGTCTGGATTGCTGGAAAAGTAGTGGCGGAATTACAAGATCGTAATGGACGTTTAATTGAGATTGCTCTGAGCAGTGAAGCTGCAAAACAACATGCATTTAAACCAAATCAAACTGTTTGGGTCAGTGCATCTCAACTTCATCTATTTGCAGATCAAGTTGCTTAAGGAATTATTTGGTGAGGAATCATGTCGCGGAATTTAAAGCCGTTCCTCACCTCTTTCGAGGAAAAGTGTAAATGAACTTTCAACAATTAAGAATTATCCGAGAAACAGTACGCCAAAACTTTAATTTAACGGAAGCATCTGCCGCGTTATACACCTCTCAATCAGGTGTCAGTAAACATATTAAAGATTTAGAAGATGAATTAGGTGTACAACTTTTCGTTCGTAAAGGTAAACGTTTACTTGGTTTAACTGAACCGGGCCAATCGCTCCTTAGCATTGTGGAGCGTATGCTTGTAGATGCGGAAAATATTAAACGTCTTGCCGATGACTTTAATAAAGTGGATGAAGGTACACTCACGATTGCAACAACGCATACTCAAGCACGTTATGTACTACCCCCGATCGTTAATCAATTTAAAAAGCTATTCCCTAAAGTACATTTGATTTTGCAACAAGCCAGCCCTGTTGAAATTGCAGAAATGCTATTACAAGGTGAAGCAGATATTGGTATTGCGACAGAGTCTTTAACAACTGAAGAAAACTTAGCAAGTATTCCATACTATCAATGGCAACACAGTATTATTACTCCGCAAGATCACCCGCTTGCAAAGCTCAATAAGATTGATCTTGATTCTCTATCTGAATATCCGCTAATTACTTATCACGGTGGTTTTACAGGCCGTTCAAAAATTGATAAAGCATTTGAAGATGCTCAAATTGATGCAGATATCGTAATGTCTGCGCTTGATGCCGATGTTATCAAGACTTATGTAGAACTTGGCATGGGCGTCGGAATTGTCAACGATGTTGCTTACGATGCAGAACGTGACTATCGTTTAAAACAAATTAAAACTGATATCTTTGGTGTTAACACCACATGGATTGCTGTTCGTAAAGGTCATTTATTACGTGGTTACGGTTACGAGTTTATTTCTTTATGCTCACCTGATGCTGATATTAAAGCCCTTAAGAAAATTGCTTATCCAGATGAATAAAAATTAAGAATAAAATAAAAGAGCTTTTTAGCTCTTTTATGTTACTAAGTACAAAAAAAACGAGCCGAAGCTCGTTTTTTTATATTTATTACCAGAAGAAGTTCACACCAACTTTACCCACTGGTAACCATTTGTATTTGTCATCGTTACGGATTTTGTTTTCTTCAGCGCGTAAATCTTTATCAAAGTCAGCACCGTTAACATTAACAAAAGTACCATTTGATTTAAGATTTACTGTTGGGTTACCAGTATAGTAAGCACCGACTTCACCAAATACGCCCCAGTTTTTATTAATCTTAGGTGAGAAACCTACACCTACATAAGGAGCGATATCATTTTTATAACTTAATTTACCATCCACAGATCCATTAAAGTTATAGTTATTACCATTTACTTTAATAGTACCGTCCTGCGAACGTTTAGTTAAGTCATAATCATTGTCTAGATAAGCAGCACCTGCAGCTACATATAAGGCTTGAGCCCAACGGTTAGGACTTGCGCCCCATGGACGAATCTCAGCGTTTAAATAAACGTTGTTATTGTCCATATCTAAGTCGTACTTAGTGCCATTTACAGACACATCGTCACGCCAAGAAACGTCACCACCATTATAACCTAATGCTAAACCAACGTACGGGTTTGCTTGCCATAATAAAGCACCACCGTAACCTGTGGTACCAGCCTCAGCACGTACGCCTACTGGAATTAATTGGTTCTTATCGAATGCATAACTGTCATGAACAACAGCTTCATCTGCCATTGCAGCACCAGCAGCAAGTAAAGCTGTAGTTGTCACTAAAACACGTAATACTTTCATCGTTTTCTCCTCAAGAAAAGGCTCTGTTTTTAATTTTTCAGCTTGTGACAAAAATTATATTCAAGAGCATAGAGTCTTTTTTATACAAAAACTGCTAGATTTCTGTTATTTTTTGATACAAATTGAGTTAAATTTTTATTTTCAAATCATTTTTGTGTAAAAAACACTTGATTATCTAATAAGCTTTTTCACTTTAACTCTCTCTTAAAACGTAACACGTTTTTTCAAAGATTCTTGTCACAAATTAGTGTAAAATCTTTAAAATTTTTTATGGAAGGAAGATCATGTCTCAGCTTTCTACGATCATTGAGCAAGCATTCGAAGACCGCGCAAACTTTACTGCAGCAGATTGCTCAAGCGAAATTCGCCAAGCTGTTGAAGAAGCCATTGCTGGATTAGATAACGGTACACTTCGAGTTGCAGAGAAAATCAATGGTGAATGGGTTGTTCATCAATGGTTAAAAAAAGCTGTTTTATTATCATTTAAACTTAATGACAATAAACCAATCGAGTCATGTGATCTTCGTTTCTACGACAAAGTTGAAACTAAATTCTCTGGTTGGACTGAAGAGCAATTTAAAGCTGCTGGTGTGCGTGTTGTGCCTCCTGCTGTTGCTCGTCGTGGTAGCTTCCAAGCTAAAAATGTGGTGTTAATGCCATCTTATGTCAACATTGGTGCTTATGTAGATGAAGGCACAATGGTTGATACATGGGCAACTGTAGGTTCATGTGCTCAAATTGGTAAAAACGTTCACTTGTCTGGTGGTGTTGGTATCGGCGGCGTTTTAGAGCCTTTACAAGCTAACCCGACAATTATTGAAGATAACTGTTTTATCGGTGCACGTTCTGAAATCGTTGAAGGCGTTATTGTTGAAGAAGGCTCAGTTATCTCAATGGGCGTTTTCATCGGTCAATCAACTAAAATTTATGACCGCGAAACTGGCGAAATCCATTACGGTCGTGTACCAGCAGGTTCAGTTGTAGTTTCAGGCAGCTTGCCATCTAAATGTGGTACTTACAGCTTATATGCTGCAATCATCGTGAAAAAAGTTGATGCAAAAACACGTGCAAAAACTAGCTTGAACGATTTGTTACGCGCTGACTAATTTGTTATAACTCTCTTGCGGAGCCTTAATCGCTCCTCATCTCTACGATCAACACTGATCGTAGAGATTTTATTTTTTATATAATGTGGTATTTCTAGAATGGCTTCCTTACGTTCCTCTGCAATTCCTGTCTCTGACCCTGCGTCTGGTTTACGCATTACCGAGATTTTTTACTCGTTGCAGGGTGAAGCAAATGCCTCTGGTCTACCGACTGTATTTATTCGTCTCACAGGCTGTCCTTTACGTTGTACATATTGCGATACCACTTATTCTTTTGAAGGTGGCGAGCGTTTATCACTTGAGCACATTATTGAAACGGCTGAAAAATATAAAACCCCTTATATTTGTGTGACTGGTGGTGAACCTTTAGCGCAGCCAAATTGCTTAATTTTATTACAACGTTTATGTGATGCAGGCTTTGACGTTTCTTTAGAGACCAGTGGTGCCCTCGATGTCTCAAAAGTAGACCCTCGCGTTTCTAAAGTTCTCGATTTAAAAACTCCAACTTCTGGTGAAGAACATCGTAATCTCATCAGCAATCTTGACTATCTAACTTCACATGACCAAATCAAATTTGTGATTTGTAACCGTGAAGATTATGAATGGTCAAAGCAACAAGTTGAACAATATCAACTGCAAACTAAAGTCAGTACCGTTTGGTTCTCCCCTGCTTTTGCAGTTGAAAAAGGTGCTGTTGGCCTACCACGTTTAGCACGTGATCTGGCACAGTGGATACTGGACGATAAAATGCCTGTTCGTTTCCAACTACAGTTACATAAACTGCTTTGGAATGATGAATCAGGTCGTTAATCGCTCAATAAAATAAATTATTCCGAATATGGAGAAAAATATGCGCCCTCGTGCCATTGTTTTACTTTCAGGCGGCTTAGACTCAACCACTTGCCTAGCTTGGGCACAAGCGCGCTATGAATGTATTGCTATTAGTTTTATGTATGGTCAACGTTCAACCACTGAACTCGATGCAGCAAAAGCATTAGCTCAACGTGCTGGTGTTGAACATCGTGTTATTAATATCGATTTAGCGAATTTAGGCGGATCTGCACTTACAGACCATAACATTGCGGTACCAGAACAATTACAAGAAGGCATTCCTGTAACTTATGTACCAGCACGTAACACAATTTTCCTTTCATATGCCTTAGCAGCGGCCGAAGTATTCAATGCTGAAGCAATTGTGATTGGTATCAATGCTGTTGATTATTCAGGATATCCTGATTGTCGCCCAGAATTTATTGATGCTTTTGCCAATATGGCTCGTTTAGCAACAAAAGCCGGCGTTGAAGGAAAACCACTTAAATTTGAAACACCCCTGTTACATTTATCCAAAGCGAATATTATACGTTTAGGGATTGAACATGGCGTAGACTATAGCCAAACGGTATCTTGCTACCAAGCAGATGCTCAAGGACGTGCGTGTGGCAAGTGTGACAGTTGCCGTTTACGTAAAGAAGGCTTTATCGATGCTGGTGTTACCGATCCAACACGCTATATACCGCAATAAGTAGGTAAAATTTATGAAGTTGTTAAAATCAAATCTTATTCTTTCATCTTTATTCTCAGCAGTTGCACTTATGGCTGGTTCAGCTCATGCAGCTGAAAACCCAGTTCAAGCGGCATATAAAAGCACTAACGTTAAAGGTGCATTAATCAACGTTTGTAAAGACCAAACTGCAAAAGGCGGTAAATTAAGTTCAGCTGAAGTTAGCAAATTCTGTAGCTGCCAAGTTGATGCTCAAGGTAAAGTAACTGAAGCTCAAAAATGGGAAATTCAAAGCGCAATCAATGCGAAGAAAAGCCCAAGCTCTTTAGCTTTTGTACAACAACAAAACCGTGATCTTAAAGCATGTTTTGGTCCTCAGTTAACAACTAAACTTGAAAAGTTAACTGAAGATGCGATGAAAGCAGCTCAACAACAAGCTCCTAAAAAATAAGCTTTTATTGAGTCAAATTAAGCCTGCATTTTTGCAGGCTTTTTTATAGCTCTGTTAAAATAGCATTGATTTAGTCATTTGAAATAAACCATGCAAGAACAATGGAAAACCAACGCAGCTGATAAAAAGTCTATTGTCTCATTTAGTGGAGTTAAAGACAGCTCTCTTGCTCTCTACCACGCTATGAAAACTGGCAAGGTAATCGGTTTAATTGTTATGCTGGAAGAGCATGGCCAACGTTCTCGTTCGCATGCAATGCCACTTGATATTATTCAGGCGCAAGCGCAAGCAATTGGCTTACCCGTATTTATGGCTTCATCTAGCTGGAATGACTATGAAAGTAAATTCATTAGCTTACTGAATGAAGCCAAACAAAAAGGTGCAGAGGTGTTGGTTACAGGTGATCTAGATATGCCTGAACATGGTTGTTGGCATGACCGTGTCACCCAAACAGTGGGGCTTAAATTAGGCATGCCACTTTGGCTACGCCCACACCGTGAAGTGGTTGAAGAGTTCATTCAATTTGGATTTAAAAGTGTATTAGTTACTGTTAATCTTAAACTAGGAATGAAAGTAGAAGATTTAGGTAAAACTTTAACTTTAGAATATATACAAGAGCTTGAAAACCGTGGCATTGATCCATGTGGTGAGGGCGGCGAATTCCATACCACTGTCATTGACGGTCCAATTTTTAACAAAGCTATTCCTGTAAGAAAACTCGATATTGTTTATCATGAAGAATATGCTTTTCTACCACTTGAATTAGATCAAATTTAACTTTTAAAGGATAAGAAATGTCTGAGAATATTCAACTGCCAAATCAAGTATTTCCTACTACACACGGCGAAGTTAATTTGGCTGAAGTAAGTAATGAATGGCTCATTATTTACTTCTACCCTAAAGATTCAACTCCAGGCTGTACCACACAAGCTGTCGGTTTTTCTTGTTTAAAAGACCAGTTTGATGGTTTGGGCGCTCGTATTTACGGTGTCTCTCGCGACTCGGTAAAAGCTCATCAGAACTTTACAGAAAAGCAGGCACTGACTATTGATCTGATTAGTGATAAAGAAGAAGTGCTCTGTAATCACTTTGATGTCATTAAAGAAAAGAATATGTATGGTAAAAAAGTAATGGGTATTGAACGCTCTACTTTTATTTTCCATAACAAAACTTTAGTTAAAAGTTACCGCAAAGTAAAAGCTGCTGGGCATGCTGAACAAGTTCTAGAAGACTTAAAAACATTACAATCAGCTTAATAAACTTAAGTAGAGAAAAGCGAGTCTAATACTCGCTTTTCTCTTGTATAAAAATCACTCAATCAGTTCAATTTCGCGTATGATAAAAATATTAAAATAATTCAAATGAAGACAGGCTATGAATCTACTCAAAGTTTCTACTTTATTGCCTTTTAGCTTTATTTTAGCTACATATTCCATGAACGCATCGAGTATGCCTCCCGTCCTTAACACTTCTACCTTACAAGCTCAGAAACCCCCTATAGAAATAAGCTGCCAAGATTTACAAAATCCTGCCTATCAACAAGCTATTGTTAATACTATTAATCAAATTCGCCAGCAATCACGCCAGTGTGGTCAGCAGTATTTTTCTGCAACTACGCCGCTGAGTTGGAATAATAACTTATACCAAGGTGCACTCTCTCATAGTCAAGATATGGCAACACATAACTTTCTTGGACATGTTGGATCAACAGGACTAGATTTAAAGTCACGTTTAAAACTTTATAATTCACTTGGTAAAGCGAATGGTGAAAATGTTGCGAGTGGACAGAAAACTTTAAATGAAGTAATGACAAAATGGCTAGCAAGCCCTTTACATTGTAGTAACCTAATGAACCCTAAGTTTACAACTTATGCAATCGCTTGTGCTTCGGATCAGTCCGCTAAACAAAAGAGTTACTGGACACAACAATTTGGTACACGTTAAAAGGAAAAATGATGCAATCTGGTTCGATTACCCCTATTTTAAGAATTTTTGATGTCGCGTTAGCTCAATCATTTTATCTTGATTTCTTAGGCTTTCAGCTTGATTGGCAACACCAATTTGAAGATAACTTTCCGTTGTATTTACAAATCTCTAAAGATGATTGCATCATTCATCTCTCTGAGCATTTTGGAGATGCGAGTCCTCATAGTGCAATTCGTATTTATTGGGAACATATTTATGAGTTACATAGTGAACTCAGTCAAAAAGATTATAAATTTTCTAAACCTCAGGTTGAAAAAACAGATTGGGAAACACTTGAACTCAACATCACTGATCCTTTTTCCAACCGAATTATCTTTTGGGCAGATGCTTAATCCACATACAGTTATTCAATTTCATCCAAGTTAGAGCGGTCATCGTCTTCAAAACGTTGTTGCAATTGTTGATAAGTACGTGTTTTTTTAAATTCATCCAAAAACTGAATAGTTCCTACAGGAAAAAATTCCGTTTGGATTTCACCACGATAATAAGCTTCACGCATTGGAGTGGCTGAAATAGAATCCTTTAAGCTATCCAGTTCCACCATAATCCACTCAGGAAATAGTCTCAAATAATAAGAAGACTCATCCTTAAAATGCCCAATCAAACCAACTTTTGAGTTCGGTTCTATTACACCATTTACCAATGATTTGACTTGTTTTACCCACTTCTCATCATTATAAACATCAACAACATGTACAAACCGAATACGCTTTTGCTCATCCGGTGAAAAATTTGACAAGATCATTTGCTCGCGCTCTACTGCTAAGAACGGATTCTTGATATTGCGCTCCATTTGAGCAGAGCCTAATGCTAAAACGACATAATGGCTTTTCTGCAAAGCAATTTCAATTGTCTGCATATGAGCCAAATGAAATGGTTGAAAACGCCCTATAAAAACGAGATAGTCAAATGTATACATAATGAGTTTTTCACTTTTTATGAACTCACCAGTTAACCGCATTACTAAAAATATGCGCCATAATGAGAACCTAAAAATCAACAACGTGGTTTAAAGCAAGGATAGTACGATGACACTTAGCTGTATTCAACAACCTCATGAACATTTACAAGCAAATTTACAAGGTGGCGTACTCACCTTAGCCATAAATCGCCCAGAAGCAAAAAATGCATTATATGGCGAACTTTACTTATGGATTGCTCAAGCACTTGATGAAGCTGACCAAAATAAAGATGTACGAGTAGTCGTTTTACGTGGTGTTGAACAAGATTTTACCGCTGGTAATGATATGAAAGACTTTATGGGTTTTGTACAAAATCCTAATGCAGGTCCAGCAGGTCAAGTTCCTCCATTTGTACTCCTTAAATCTGCTGCTAAATTATCGAAACCCTTGATTATTGCAGTAAAAGGTGTAGCAATTGGTATTGGTGTTACGATTTTATTACATGCGGACTTAGTGTTTGCTAACAACACTGCCCTATTCCAAATTCCATTTGTAAGTCTTGGCCTTTCTCCAGAAGGTGGTGCTAGCCAACTATTGGTTAAGCAAGCAGGTTATCACAAGGCAGCTGAACTTTTGTTTACTGCAAAAAAATTCAATGCAGAAACGGCAACACAAGCAGGCCTAGTGAATGAAGTCGTTGAAGATTCTTACGCATCTGCTCAGGCAACTGCTCAACACTTAGCAGCATTACCACTTGCTTCACTAAAACAAACAAAAGCATTGATGAAGCATGATCTGGATAAGATCATTGCATGTATTGATCATGAAGCTGAAATCTTTATGCAACGCGTTCAATCGCCTGAAATGCTAGAAGCTGTACAGGCATTTATGCAGAAACGTAAACCAGATTTCTCACAATTTAACTAATATCCAAAATTTGGATAAATTCAAAGGCAGGCTCTTCGTAAGGGTGGCTTGCCTTTAATGCTTTCGCAACCTCACTTGCCTTTTCTTCAAGGACAATTGTTTCAACGCGCCATTCTTCAACTTGTTCGAGTTCACCGAGCTGTCCAATATAAGGATCAGCGCCCTTCACTGGTTTAAACTGCCCGATCCCTTTGACTTGCCATGCGCAATGTTCATAGTTACCTATACCACCTGCACCAGCAGCAAATATGGACTGTTTAGTCGATTCAAGATGTGACTCAGGTACGTAATAGATTAACTTTAACATCTGTAAAATGACCCAAAAATATTGAACTTATGTTAAAGCATACCTTTTAAGAATACCCTAAATCAAAGTCAGCTCATCAGTGCCAAATAATTTGCTCCAATAAAAAGAATTTGAATAGCAAGTGCTAAGCCAAATAAGCGCCAGCCTCTGTCCTTTGTAGACATCGCTCTTATGTGATTTTTGTTTTTCATCATTTTGATCTCCGATTTTTATCGTTGTTACAGAGAAAGCAAAAATTGAACCAACTTCCTTAAAGTATAATTTAATATAAATTTACCTTACCCATCGAAATATTTTTCTTATTAAATTGTTTTTTGTGTAACTTATCAAATAACATGTTAATAAATATTTAGGCCAAAAGAAAAATGACTAATTCATTCATAAATCAATGGAAGTTTTTTTATCCTAATAAACTTCCAATTTCACATTGTTTTCGACAATATTTTTCACAATTTTGGTTCCGAATTCATAGCCTTCCAGAATCAAAAAGATATGCAGATACACCTGCAGAATATGAATTATTATTAAATCGTCATAATCAAATTATTGATGACTGTTTCGATTCTAATGCTTCTATTTTTATTGTTACTGGTCATTATTTCAGTCAAAGCAATAATAATAAAATATATGATCCAACTTTAAGGCTCAAATACGAATTTCATCCAGAAAAAGAAATAAATCTAACACAAGCTAATCCCGAAAATTATGATGATGACGAAGAAGATCATTTCTATAGACCGTATTCCATCAATGAAATTTGGAAAAAGAATGAACACAATGACTTATTAAAAAAGATCGCCGACGATGAGGTTCGAGCCTTTATGATTTCTTTTGAGCAAAATATAATTATTGCTCCATATGATGGTGGCATTGATTTTATTATCTTTAATGACGCCAAGAGGAATGAGTTAATAAATAAGTATAAAGATTGGCTGTCACCACGAGCGGATGGATTATAAAACTTTAGGAATATTAAATAACACATCTGTAATCTCTAAAGATTTTGGAGATAGACTTAATGAGAAATTATAATTCCCTATGAGTGAATGATCTTCTATTGGTAATGAATCTATATAATTTTTTCGCTTTATCCAATGAGTATGAGCCACACAATATCCATCATTGTATCTAGAAAAAGTTCTTGTGTATGAATCAACAAGAATTACTCTAACCTGGAAATAATCACCATATAGAGTATCTGCTGATATTTTATGATCTTTATCAAATGCAATTTTTATGACAGCCTCAATCAAATCCTCTCTTTTTTTCTTATGAATTGCTAAATAATCATCTAGATAGCTCGAGAATTTATTATTTACGTTCTTTAAAAATTCATCATTTATGAAAGAGTTACTATTTAATAGATCAAATCTTAAGGAAAACTCACCTATTGAAAAACAATGTGTATACAAAACACCGATTGCCCAAAAACCCTCACAATCATGATAACGATTAACAAACTTATCTAGTAATACAGTTGCAGTATCTAATAATCTTTTCTTCATTTATTTAAAGACAATAATATATAAATAAAACTTTTATCATATTTAATCAAAGATTTGCATTATCAACAATCTTTAACTGTCTCTTCTCATATACGGTCATCATAAATGCTAAACCGCATAAAATAGCGAAGCCGCCAGTCATTGGTATTAATGTCCCATCATATAATTGCCCAATAATAGAGGCAAGAATAAGTGACAAAACGGAGGACGCTGCACCAATAATGGCCGAAGCCATACCAGCAACATGCCCCATTGGCTCCATTGCAATCGCATTTAAGTTACCAAATAAAGTTCCAAATAATAAAAACAGAATGCAGGCATAAAGCATAAACATCCAGAATGACACAGCCACGCCTAAAAGTTGAATTCCTAAGAAAACCAAAGAAATTAAGCACAGACCTAGAAAGCCATAAATACAAATTGGACGCATACCAAACTTCATCACAATTTTAGAGTTGGTAAATGAAGCAATTCCCATCACACCAGCAAGCACAGCAAAATATGCACTGAATTCTTGCCCAGTTTTACCAAATTGCTGCATAAAAATTTGTTGAGAAGTTCCTAAATAGCCAATAAATCCACCAAAGCAAAAGCCTGCACATAACAAATAGCTCATGGTGGTTTTATTACTTACGACTTCTTTAAAGCCCTCTTGAAATGCTTGTAAACGCATAGGTAAACGTTTTTCAGGCAGCAAGGTTTCTTCTAGTCGTAATGCTACCCATGCACCAACCACTGTTGCATAAACCATATATAAAACAAAAATATCACGCCAACCAAAGAAATGAATAATAAGCTGTCCCAGACTTGGTGCTATTGCTGGAGCAACCATAAACACCATCATAATTAAGGACATGATACGGGCCATTTGAGCACCGCTATATTTATCTCTAACAATTGAAATAGAAGCCACGTAAGGTCCAGAAACCCCAATACCTTGAATAAAGCGCCCTACTAAAAACCATTCAAAACTTTGTGTGGTAAAGCACAATAAACTTCCCAAAAAGTAAATGATGATCCCAGCAAATAAAATGCGTTTACGACCGATCGCATCAGATAGTGGTCCAGCAATAAGTTGCCCTATCGTCATACCAGAAAAAATACCAATAATGACCCACTGTGTCTGATTATTATTCTTTAAGTCAAAAACTCGTCCAATCTCACCTAAAGCAGGTAAAACTGCATCTATTGAAAAAGAAACAATCGACATGAGTAATGCCATCAGAAGTGCAAACTCACGGAAATGGATTTTTGATTTCATTTTTCTTCCAATTGCAGGGCAACATAAATTAAAGCAAAAAAGTTACATAGATAATTATGTATCATTTTTCATTTTTTTAGATAAGTGCTTATCCAAGTAGTTTCGAGAAACAAATGATTGAGCAGCCACTTCATCTGCCTGACTGATAGCTATAGGGTTCTGGCATACGCATTTATAACAGCATTAAGTATAAAAAATGGTAGGCTAATATAAAAATAGTTTAAGTTTAAAAAATTATTTTTCTGTCTTTTGTATACATAGACTGGGAACAATATAAACCATTCCCATGCAGGACAAAAGGCCTGCTTTTTCTTCAATAATTGTCTATCTCGTACAAAAATAAAGATCTGTAAGAGAATCAATGCCAGATTAAAATATAAATCACTTCAAAGCTGAACTCTAGCTTCACCAATACAAGGCTTCCAAGAAAATTGATGAATGGTAAAAAAAATTAACAACTTGAAACTTAGGTTATTTAATTTCTCTAATTCTTTAAGATTATTCATTTTCATCTATTTCCTATCTACTTTTTCTTTTAATCATTACTATGATCGTATTCATATATCCTGATAAAGAAAATGCCACTCGAGAGTGGCATTTTCAATAATTTCAATTTTTATATTAACCAATAAACTTACGTGCGTTACGGAACATACGTAACCATGCACCATCTTCAGTCCACTCTTCTGGACTCCAAGAGTGTTGAATTGCACGGAAAGTACGCTCTGGATGCGGCATCATAATCGTTGCACGACCATCTTTAGACGTTACACCAGTAATCGCTTCTGGTGAACCATTCGGGTTCAATGGATAATGTTGAGTCGGGTTACCATGGCTGTCAACATAACGCAATGCAACTTGGTTAGCTGCATTCAAGCTTGCAATATCAGCTTCGCTAGCAACTACACGGCCTTCACCATGTGCTACAGCAATCGGTAAAATCGAACCTTCCATACCATCGAGTAATACAGAAACTGATTTTTCAACACGAACGTTTACACTACGCGCTTCAAAAACTTCTGACATATTACGGTGGAAACGTGGCCAGTGTTCAGCACCCGGAATAAGCGGTGCTAATTGTGACAACATTTGGCAACCATTACAGATACCTAAGCTAAACGTACCTTCACGGTGGAAGAACTGTTCAAACTGATCACGTAACTTCGCATTGAACAGAACTGATTTTGCCCAGCCACCGCCTGCACCCATTACGTCACCGTAAGAGAAACCACCACAAGTCACTAAACCTTCGAAATCACTTAGGCTTACACGACCAGCAAGTAAATCGCTCATATGTACGTCAATCGTATTAAAGCCAACTTTGTCGAAAGCTGCTGCCATTTCAATATGACCGTTTACACCCTGCTCACGCAAGATTGCCATATTAGGACGACGGCTATTAATAAACGGCGCTTCAATAGGTTCATTTAAATCAAATGTAGGTTTTGCAATTAAACCTTGATGTGATTTATCAGTAATTAAAGCAAATTCTTGATCAGCAGTTTCAACGTTATCACGTAAACGTTGGATCTGATGAGAGACTTCAGACCAAGCCTGTTGTAACTCTGCACGCTCTAAAGTCAAACCGTTTACAGATAATTGATCAGTGTTATTTACGCGACCAACTACAGCAATTGCATCTTTCAAGCTAGAAGCAGCAACTTCTGCTTGTAAAGCTTCCCAATCAGCTGTTTTGATTTGAACTACTGCACCAATTTCTTCTGCAAATAAACCAGCAGTAGTTTGGTTTTCTAATGCCACACCTAAACGTGAAGCAAACATCATTTCAGCTACAGTTGCGAGTAAACCACCATCACCGATGTCATGGTAAGCTTGAATCAGGCCACGGTTATTCCAGTCTTGAATTAAAGCAAAGAACGCTTTGAAATCATCAAAACTATCAACATCTGGAGTGATTGAACCAATTGCTTTATATACTTGAGCAAGAATCGAACCACCTAAACGGAACTGACCTTTAGATAAATCAATACGTACAAGTACTGAATCTTCTAAATTCTTAAGTTCAGGTGTTAAAGTCTTACGAACATCAGCTACTGGAGCAAATGCAGTAATTACACCGGTCATTGGAGATGTTACAGCTTTATCTTCGCCGCTGTCATTCCAAGTGGTACGCATTGAAAGTGAGTCTTTACCTACAGGAATCGCAATTCCTAAAGCAGGACACATTTCCATACCAATCGCTTTCACACCTTCAAACAATGCTTGGTCTTCACCTTTTTGACCAGCAGCAGCCATCCAGTTTGCAGAAAGTTTGATATCGCTAATTTGTTCAATGTTTGCACATGCAATATTGGTAATTGCTTCAGCAACTGCCAAACGAGCAGACGCTGCTGGATTTAACAATGCAACTGGTGGACGTTCACCCATTGCCATTGCTTCACCAGTGAAGCCTTGTAAGCTTGTAGTCGTTACTGCTGCATCAGCAACAGGAATCTGCCAACGACCAACCATTTGGTCACGTGCAACCATACCAGTAATTGAACGGTCACCAATGGTGATTAAGAATGACTTAGACGCAACTGTAGGGTTTTTCAATACGCGGAAAATCGCATCTTTCAAATCAACTTTTGAAGCATCAAATTCGTTACCTTTACGCTCAATCGTTTCATAAGAACGTTGCATACGCGGTGTACCACCAAGCATTACTTGCATTGGGATATCAACTGCATTGTTTTGGAACAATGGATCTTCAACAGTTAAATGACGTGCTTCAGTTGCTTCACCTAACACGGCAAATGGACAACGTTCACGTGCACAGATTGCTTCGAACTGATCTAAAGACTCTGGACGAATTGCAAGAACATAACGCTCTTGTGCTTCGTTTGACCAAATTTCCATTGGGCTCATGCCCGGTTCTAATGAAGGAATCTTACGAAGATTAAGAACTGCACCTAACTCGTGGTCGTTTACAAGTTCAGGCATAGCGTTTGATAAACCACCCGCACCAACGTCGTGTACAGAAACGATTGGGTTGAAGTCTTCTAAGCGCCAGCATGTATCGATCACTTCTTGACAACGGCGTTCCATTTCTGGGTTTTCACGTTGTACAGATGCGAAATCAAGGCTTTCACCCATTGTACCGCTGTCTACAGAAGATGCTGCACCGCCACCAAGGCCGATTAACATTGCAGGGCCACCCAATACAATGAGCAAGTCACCTGGTTGAATCGCATCTTTTTCTACATGGTCAGGACGGATGTTGCCGTAACCACCAGCAATCATGATTGGCTTATGGAAGCCCTTCACTTCACCATTTACATTTTGTTCGAAAGTACGGAAATAACCATTTAATGCAGGACGACCGAATTCGTTATTAAATGCCGCGCCGCCTAATGGACCTTCAATCATAATTTGTAATGGCGATGCCATACGTGAAGGTTTACCGTAGTTTTCTTCCCAAGGTTGTTCAAAACCAGGAATATTTAAGTTAGAAACTGTAAAGCCTGTTAAACCAGCTTTTGGTTTACCACCACGACCAGTTGCACCTTCATCACGGATTTCACCGCCTGAACCAGTAGCAGCACCAGCAAATGGAGAAATTGCTGTTGGATGGTTGTGAGTTTCAACCTTCATTAAAATATGAGCGGCTTGGCTCTTATATTTATAGACAAAATGACCATTTTCATCTGCTTTTGGATAAAAACGCATCGTGTCATAACCAACAATTACAGAAGCGTTATCTTTGTATGCTGATAACACATCAGTTGGTGATTCTTTATAAGTATTTTTAATCATTTGGAACAATGATAATGGTTGTTTTTCACCATCAATTGTCCATTCAGAACCGAAGATTTTATGACGACAGTGTTCAGAGTTTGCTTGTGCAAACATCATTAACTCGATGTCATTTGGGTTACGGCCAAGTCGAGTGAACGCTTCAGTTAAATAATCAATTTCTTGTTCAGATAACGCAAAACCAAATTCGTTGTTGGCTTTTACTAAAGCTTCTTTACCTTCACCCAAGATATCAATTGAGTTTAAAGGTTTTGGAGCTGTTTCTGAAAAGAGCGCTTTTGCATCATCAATTTGAGCAAAAACAGTTTCTGTCATACGGTCATGAAGTACTTGTTTTACTTCATTAGAAATTTCAGAAACACCTTTTAACGTAAATAAAAGACCGCGTTCTAAACGGTGAACTGGTGTATTACAGTTCTTGAAAATATCAGTTGCTTTAGAAGACCAAGGTGAAATAGTACCCACACGTGGTGTTACTAAAATCTGAATCTCATCACTTGCAGGTTGACGAAGTTCAAAAGACTCACCGTCATTTAATAATTGCAAAGCAGATTGATGTTGCTGCTCGTTGAGCGCTTGATCAAACAAATAGACCCATTGGCTGTCAAAAGATTGAACAGAACTAATTGACGATAAACGTGTTAATAGTTGAGCTTTCTTAAAAGAAGAATGTGCTGCTGCACCGGCCACGATAAACATGTTGATTTTGGCTCCACGGGCAGGTCTTGTGAACCTTACCGCAATGTGACTTTAGAGAGAGCGCATATTCTACTGTGTCTTGCTAAAATCAGCTAGATGTAGAATCAGTATTCTGTAACCTAATTCTGCAAGAAGTGATGTGTTTTTTGTTCAAAATCATTTTTTTAAGCATTATAGGTAAAAATAAATTGTTTCATGTTTATTCAATAACATAATAAAACCTGAACTAAGACAAACTATGTCGCACCACGCTAGTGCTTTTAAGTTTTTTTTGGCATGATCGGGCTTTATAGTTTTGAATAATGATAAATGGAACAAATGCGTTGGTTAGAACTGCTTTCTGCAGTTCGTTTAGGTAGTAAAAAAAGCAGTACAGAATTGGCTCGAAGCCCGTTTCATAAAGATTATGACCGCATTATATTTTCACAAAGTTTTCGTCAGTTAAACCGTAAAACTCAAGTTCACCCCTTAGCACAGCATGACGGGATCCATACCCGTTTAACTCACTCCCTTGAGGTTTCCTGTATTGGCCGTTCCATGGGTATGCTGGCAGCCGAAAAAATAAAAGATGAATTGCCCGTTTGGATATCTCCTGCCGATGTCGGCGCAATCATTCAAGCAGCTTGCCTTGCTCACGATATTGGCAACCCACCCTTCGGACACGCGGGCGAATATGCAATTCGTGAATGGTTTGATGATGCCTCACATAATGATTTTCTAAAAAAATTAACGCCCGAAGAAGAAGCAGACGTCCGTCAGTTTGAAGGCAATGCTCAAGGTTTACGCCTCTTAACCCGTATTGACTATCATCCAGACGATGGAGGTATGCGTTTAACTTACGCGACCCTAGGCGCATATTTAAAATATCCTTGGCTTTCAAAAACAATAGCTTCTCAAGGTGATCGTCCATCACACCAACGAGCAAAATTTGGTTGCTATCAGTCTGAAAAAGAAATTTTAAAGCAAATTGCTGAACAGCTTGGTCTCATTCAATTAGGTGAATACCATTACTGCCGCCACCCGCTTACTTATTTATTAGAAGCTGCAGACGATATTTGCTATGCCCTCATTGATTTAGAAGATGGGATTATTTTAAATATGCTGAATTACCAAGAAGTTGAACCCATTTTTCTGAATTTAATTGCAGATTATGGCCAACCTGAAGAGTTATCAATGCCAAGTAGTACATGGCAACAAAAAATTTCGGCATTACGTGGTCGTGTCATGAAACGTTTAGTTGATGAAGTCACTACCGCTTTTGCCAAACATCAGTATGAAATTATTACAGGTCAGCTGCAAGGTAGCCTTTTACAATACTGCTCACCAGATATTGCTAAAGGGATTGAAACAGCCAAAAATCTGGCGCGTGAAAAAATCTTTGAGCACCCACAAAAGTCTGGTTTAGAAATTATTGCACATCAAAGTTTGCAAACTATTCTTGACGCATTTGTACCATTAACCATGCCGCATAAATCTTTAAGCTTTAAAGAACAACGTTTAATGTCGATCCTTCATTTGTACGGTGCCCGCTTTAGCAATAACCACTACAGTAATATCATGCAGGTACTCGATATTATTAGTAAGTTTTCAGATCATCAGGCTTATAGCTTGGCGCAAGAGCTACAAGGTAATAAAATAGGTCTGTTTTAATGATAAGTAGACATGTTGATAGAGGGCTTTATCCATCATCTTTTATGTATTCAGATCAGTGGGTAAAATGTCCTAAATGTTCTCATCTGAGTATCCTGAAATATGACAGTCCTTTATCACCAGTAAATGCGCCTTATCAAGGAACTTTTTCTTTTAGTTGTTTAAATTGTTGTTATCAAATTAAAGCTGAAGAGAGCTCAATATCGAGTCGTCACAATGGTCATTTTTACGCCACAGCTTACCAGCGTTGCCAAAGTTGCGGTGGGTCATGGCTCAAAGCAAATCAAAAGCTGAATAATTCAGGAGCTTATCCTCCGTATATTCAAGCTAAATGTCATCTATGCCAAAATTTTTCAAAATTTGAAAAATATAATGTAGCTTTTGTTTTAGACCAAAAATTTGGTTTTACACACTATGGTCTTGAACTTTATCTAAAAACTTCAAGTAGGCATGGAGACATATACGTTTATAGCCCTGCACATTTAAAAGAATTAAAAATATTCGTTGAAGCTAATTTAAGAGAAAGAACTAAACAGACTGGTAATAACAGTTATTTTTCACGTCTACCTACATGGATAAAATCCACACGAAATCGAAAAGAAATTTTAAAAGCCATTTTGCGTTTAGAACAAATGGCATCTACTATTCAACCATTAACAAATAAGTGAAAGATTCAATGATCGGATGTTTAATTGGCGAAGTGTTTGCCTTAGAAGCCCCTACTGTTTTACTGAATGTAAATGGTGTGGGTTATGAAATTGATACGCCACTTTCAACATTTTGCCAATTACAAAAAGGCCAGAAAGTTACGCTATGGACGCATTTAGTTGTGCGTGAAGATGCACAGCAGCTCTACGGTTTTAGCGATGCCCAAGAAAAAACTATTTTCCGCACCTTATTAAAAGTAAATGGTGTTGGTCCAAAAATGGCGCTAGGTATTTTATCAACGTTAAGCGTTGAGTTATTGGTTCATACCATTGAACATGATGATATTAATACATTGGTCAAAGTTCCGGGCGTTGGTAAAAAAACAGCTGAGCGCTTAATGATTGAACTACGTGACCGTTTTAAAACCTTGGCTCAAGGCACTTCAACTGCAGCAACTATGCCTCAAATTCAATTTGCTGCAAACTCTCCTGTTGCAGAAGCAGAAGCTGCGCTGCAATCTTTAGGTTATAAGCCACTTGAAGCACAAAAAGCTGTAGCTGCGGTTAAAGCCGATTACACTGAATCAGCCGATATTATTCGTGCTGCTCTTAAATCAATGATGAAGTAAATACACTTATGCAAGACCGTCTAATCAGTGGAACAGAAAAACCTGAAGATCATTTTGATCGGGCTATTCGACCGACTTCACTTGCCGACTATATTGGACAGCCAGTTGTACGAGAGCAAATGGAAATCTTCATTGGCGCGGCTCGTGGTCGTGGTGAAGCACTCGATCACACACTGATTTTCGGTCCACCGGGCTTAGGAAAAACCACGCTTGCCAATATTATTGCACGTGAAATGGGTGGCAATCTCAAATCCACTTCAGGGCCTGTTTTAGAGCGTGCGGGTGATTTAGCAGCGATGCTCACCAACCTTGAAGAAGGTGATGTTTTATTTATTGATGAAATCCATCGTCTTTCACCAGTAATTGAAGAAATTCTGTATCCGGCAATGGAAGATTACCAATTAGACATCATGATTGGTGAAGGCCCTGCTGCTCGTTCAATTAAACTTGATTTACCGCCTTTTACTCTAGTTGCTGCAACTACACGTGCGGGCTTACTCACCTCACCACTACGTGACCGTTTTGGTATTGTGCAGCGTCTTGAGTTCTACTCTGTAGAGGACTTAACTCACATTGTGTCGCGCTCTGCAAACCTCATGGATGTACCAATTACAGTTGAAGGTGCAGAAGAAGTAGCTCGTCGCTCACGCGGCACACCGCGTATTGCCAATCGTTTATTAAGACGTGTTCGTGACTATGCGCAAGTGAAAGGTACAGGTGAAGTGACCCATGAAATGGCACAGCGTGCGCTTGATATGCTCAATGTTGATAAAGCTGGCTTAGATACGCTAGACCGTCGTTATTTGAGCATGTTACTCGAGCGTTTTGATGGCGGTCCTGCTGGAGTTGAAGCCCTTGCAGCAGCTATGGCTGAAGACAGCGGTACACTTGAAGATGTGATTGAGCCTTATTTAATTCAACAAGGTTATGTCATGCGTACTGCGCGAGGCCGTATTGCAACCAATCAGTCTTATTTACAGTTTGGCATGACACCACCTGAGCCTAAAAACTAATCAAAGGAAGAGAATTTTCTCTTCCTTTTTTAATTTAAGTATTTTTTCAATTCAAATAATAATTGTCTTATCAATACATTAGCTAATCTATACCTTTTAAGTCTATATTTATACCTTATTGATTTTTTAATATTTTTAAAAACTGAATTATAAGCAATCTAGATATTAAATCTTATGAACAATAATATTTTTAGGATAAGGACATGTACAAAAAAGCCGCTTTAATTTTTCCACTTGCCCTCATGAGTCAACTGAGCCTAGCAGATTGGGTAAAAGATGCCGCACAACAAAATGAAAATCAGGTCATTCAGTTAAGACAACATATTCATCAAAATCCTGAACTGGGCAATATGGAAGTTAAAACATCTGCACTTGTTCAAAAAAAATTAAAGTCTTATGGCATTCAAGTCAAAACAGGTTATGCAAAAACAGGTGTTGTAGGTATTTTAAAAGGTAATAAACCCGGCCCTATTATTGCGCTTAGAGCCGACATGGATGCTCTACCTATGGAAGAAAAAAGTGGTGTTCCATTTGCGAGTAAACAAAAAGCAATTTATCAAGGTAAAGAAACTTATGTGATGCATGCTTGTGGACATGATGCACATACCGCAATGCTATTAGGTGCAGCAAAAATTCTAGCTGCCAATAAAGATAAAATATCTGGTACGGTTGTCTTTGTTTTTCAACCGGCTGAAGAAGGTGGAGCAGATATAGATAATTTCACACAAGGTGATCAAATCGGCTCCAGAAAGATGATCGCAGATGGAGCATTTAAAGACTATAAACCTGAAGCCATTTTTGGCATACATGTCATATCCGGTATGCAAAGTGGCCACCTTTATTATAAAGATGGCGCTATTTTAAATAGTGCAGACCATTTACGTATTCAGGTCAACGGCAAGCAGGTACATGGCTCTACCCCTTGGTTAGGTAGAGATCCAATTTATGCATCTGCACAAATGATTAATAATTTACAAAGCCTTATTAGCCGAAGGACTGATCTCACTCAAGGTATGGGTGTAGTGAGTATTGGGAATATTCAAGGTGGTACAGCAGGAAATGTAATTCCCGAACAGGTTAATATGGTCGGGACTATCCGCTCTAATAACGAACAAATACGAGCAAATATCTTAAAAAGTTTACCGGTCATGATAGAGCATAATGCTCAAGCCAATGATGTGACTGCCAAAGTTGAAATTGCGCCTTATGCGCCAGTGACCATGAATGACAAAACACTGACTCAGTTGATTCAGCCAACTTTAGTCAAGGTTGTTGGAGACTCAAAACTTCATGTTTTGGATCATAATGCAAGCGCAAGTGAAGATTTTGCCTATTATGGCAAATTAATGCCATCATTCTTTGTTTTCTTAGGTGCAACACCAGAAAATCAGGACTTAACTCAAGCTGCACCAAATCATAGCCCCTATTTTATTGTAGATAATAAAGCCTTAAAAACTGGAACAGAGCTACACGTCAGATTCGTATTAGATTATCCGAATATATCAAAACAAGTTCAAACTTCATGGAAGCCCTCTTAACTTAAAAAGCTTGCCAGCTATAAGATGTAGCGTTTTTAGATTAGAAATACAGCAATCGCAATTGAAAGGTTGTGCCATAGGACTTAGTATGCAATCTGCTAAACTGCCCCGTATTTAAAAGCAGATGTATGGCTTTTGAATAGAACGAATGTTTTATTCAAAGTCATATTTTAAATATAAAGCTCTATAGTGAACTAAAACGGAATACTCTCATGGCGAATCATTTTGAATTCAATATTCGTGTTTATATCGAAGATACGGACGCAGGCGGTATCGTTTACCATGCCAACCACATTCGCTACATGGAACGTACCCGTACAGAATGGCTTCGTGCTTCTGGTGTTGATCATTACTGGCATCAAAAAGACTACAACTTTGTTGTTCACAAAATTGACGTAAAATACATGCGTCCTATCCTAATGGATGACCTAATTACTGTTACAGCACGTGTAGTTTCATGTAAAGCTGCGTCATTTGTGTTGCAACAAAATATTTATCGTGGTGAAATCTTGCTTGCTTCTGGCGAGGTTGAATTGGCATGTTTAAGTAAAGAACTTGTAGCTCGTCGTCTTCCAGAAGAAATACGTGATCTTATTCGTAAAGAATTGGAACAAGACTAAAAAAGCAACCGGCATATGTAACTATGGCAACAAACATTGAATCAACCCTGCATATTTCTGACCTTATCTTACAAGCAAGTCCAGTCGTCCAATTGGTCATGCTAATTTTATTGTTAGCATCAATCTTTAGTTGGTATTTGATTGCCAAGTTACATATGGGTTATAAAAAGGCACGTCAAGGTGATGAACATTTTCAAAAAATGTTCTGGTCTGGTGCTGAACTCAATACGCTCTATAACAACGCACAACTCAACTCAAAACGTTCAGGTCTTGAGGATATTTTTTATCAAGGGCTGAGTGAATTTTTCAAACTTAAAAAGCGCCACGCTTCTACTTCCCAAACGATCGAAGGTACCGAACGTATTTTACGTGTTGGTTTAAGTCGTGATCAAAGTACTCTTGAATATGGCCTTGGCACTTTGGCAAGTATCGGTTCTGTTGCCCCATATATCGGCTTATTCGGTACAGTGTGGGGAATCATGAATGCTTTTATTGGTTTAGCTGCCGTTGACCAAGTGACTTTAGCAACGGTTGCACCGGGTATTGCCGAAGCACTTATTGCAACTGCAATTGGCTTATTTGCTGCCATTCCCGCAGTACTCGCTTTTAACCACTTTACGGCTAAAGGTGAAAGCGTCTACTCTGACCGCGCATTATTTGCCGAAGAAATGATTGCATTATTGCAACGTCAATCTGTGGGTTCATCACAGGAAGATGCATAATGGCTATTCAACGTTCAGGGCGCTTTGAGCGCATAAAAAAACCATTAAAAAGTGACATGAACGTCGTACCCTATATCGATGTAATGCTCGTACTCTTAGTTATTTTCATGGTGACTGCTCCCATGATTACTAGCGGTATTAAAGTCGACTTACCTCAGGCAAATAATCGTCCAATTGAATCCAAAGATACTCCAGCTATGGTAACGATTGGTAAAGATGGCAATATTTATCTTCAATACCAAGACTATAAAGATAACGAGCCACTTTCTCGTGAAAAGCTCGAATCTGTATTAAGTGAAGCGCAAAAGCAAGCTGAGCAGGAAAACAAGCAGCTTACGGTTTTAGTGAATGGTGATAAGTCACGCCCTTACGGTGAGGTCGTATCATTGATGGCAAGTTTACAAGAAGCAGGTTTAACTCAAGTTGGCCTTCTGACAGAGCCTTTAAAATAAGCTATGAACAAAAATCAAAAGCCTCCTTTTAAACAGAATGCGATTGCATTGGGCTTCACACTTGGAGTTCATGCAATTGCTATTGTCGGCTTGCTTTTTTTAGGCTTGAGTAAACCACCTGAACAGCCCAAAAAGCTAACTACTATTTTAGTTAAGCCAGAAGATTTACCACCGCCTTTAGCGAAAGAAGTTGAGCAACAAACTACAGCAGAAAATCAGGCAGAAGAAGTTCTAAGCCCAATTGTGGATGAAAATCTTCCTCAAAATCTTCCAGCAGTACCATCACCTCCTCCTCCGCCCACAGCACAACATCTTGTTGCCCAAAAGCAAAAAGCTGAGCAGGCACAGCAAGCAAAATTAGCTGAGGAAAAACGTAAAGCCGAAGAAGCTGCTAAAGCGAAGCAAGCTGCGGAACAACAACGTTTAGAGGAAGCTCAAAAGCAGCAAGCTGAAGCTAAGCGTCAAGCTGAAGCTAAGCGTCAAGCTGAGGCAAAAGCTGCAAAAGTTGAAGCCGAACAAAAGCGTAAAGCTGAAGCTGAGGCAAAAACCAAACATGAGCAAAGTGAGGCACGCAAAGCTGAAGAAGCTGCTAAACGAAAAGCTGAGGCCGAGGCAAAACTAAAACGTGAAGCAGAAAATGCAAAACTTCAGGCACAGCAAGAAGCAAAACGTAAAGCTGAAGCTGAGGCAAAAGCGAAACATGAAGCTCGTAAAGCAACCGAAGATGCTAAACGCAAAGCGGCTGAAGAGGCGAAAGTTAAACAGCAGAAAGTAGCTGAGGATGCCAAGCGTAAAGCTGAAGCCGATGCAAAAGCCCAAAAGCAGAAAGCGGCTGAGGATGCTAAGCGTAAAGCTGAAGCCGATGCAAAAGCTAAACACCAAAAAGCAGCTGAAGATGCCAAGCGTAAAGCTGAAGCCGATGCAAAAGCTCAAAAGCAAAAAGCGGCTGAGGATGCCAAGCGTAAAGCTGATGCTGACGCAAAAGCTAAACACCAAAAAGCTGCCGAAGATGCCAAGCGTAAAGCTGAAGCCGATGCAAAGGCTCAAAAGCAGAAAGCGGCTGAGGATGCCAAGCATAAGGCTGATGCTGATGCAAAAGCGAAACAGCAAAAAGCGGCTGAAGATGCAAGACGTAAAGCTGAAGCTGAGGCCGAAGCAAAAGCTGCATCTGCTAAAAAAGCACAGGAAGAAGCTGCTCAGAAAAAGGGTGAAGCCAAAAAAATTGCATCTTCAGCGAAGCGTGATTTTGAGCAGAAAATTAGAAATGCTTGGGATATTCCAGCAGGAACATCAGGTCAAAAAGCTACTGCGCGTGTAACATTAAGTGATAGTGGAGCTGTATTATCAGTTATTGTTAGCTCTAGCAACCCAGATGTTAAAGCTAGTGTTGAAGCAGCGATTCGTTCTGCTGCGCCGTATCCTATGCCATCTGATCCTGATGCTCGACGCGAAGCAAGATCATTCAGTTCAACATTTACTGCAAAATAAGTATCTTGTTACATGCTTTAAATAGTTTAAGGCATGTAACTATGTTACAAAATCCACAGTCACAAAAATGCCTTCAATGACTTTAAACCTATGAAAACGAGCCGCAAACACCTTTTAGCCTTAACGCTGCTTACAGCATTAAGTCCTCTTGCACCAACAGCTGCATTTGCTCAACTACATTTAGAAATTGCAAAAGCACCTGATCAGGCGCCTAAAATCGCTATTGTTCCGTTTAACAATGACAATGGACTTTATCCAATTGTTGAAACGGACTTAAACCGTTCAGGACGTTTCACAAGTTCATCGAAAAACTTACCTGCAAATGCTGCTATTAACCAGATTCAAGCATCTGATTGGCAAGCTGCAGGTATTCCATACGTTGTTACAGGGCAAATTAAGCAAACAGCTGATGGGTTTGAAGTCCATTACCAACTTTATGATGTGCAAAAACAGCAATATCTTCTAAATGAGTTGTTAAATGTACCTGCTTCGCGCATCCGCCAAGCTGGACATATGGTTAGTGATGCTATTTATCAAGCTTTGACTGGTATTGCAGGCGACTTTAGTGGTCGTATCGCTTATGTATTACGTAATCCAGCTACTCCTGCTGAACGTTACACTTTACAAATTGCGGATACAGATGGTGAACAACCAAAAACTGTTCTCTCTTCACGCGATCCAATTCTATCTCCGGCATGGACTCCTGATGCCAAAAAAATTGCTTATGTTTCCTTTGAAACTAAACGTCCAGCAATTTACTTACAAGATCTTTCTACTGGAACACGTGAAGTACTTACCAGCTTTAAAGGTTTAAATGGTGCGCCGAGCTTTTCACCAGATGGTAAATCAATGCTATTTACAGGGTCAATGAATGGTAACCCTGAAATTTATCAAATGGATTTATCAACTCGCCAAATCAAACGTATGACAAATGACACGGCAATTGATACAGAAGCTCGTTACACCCCAGATGGAAAAGCTTTTATTTTTACATCTGACCGTGGAGGCTCTCCTCAAATTTATCGCTATGATTTTGGAGATGGCTCAGTAAAACGTTTAACATTTAAAGGGTCATTTAATGCACGTGGCACTCTAAGTGCAGATGGTAAAAAAATTGCACTGGTGCATCGACCAAGTGGTAGTAACTATAAGGTTGCTATCCAAGATATTAATACAGGGATTGTTAATATTCTTACCCCTACGAGTTTAGATGAATCACCAAGTTTCTCACCAAATGGACAAATGGTGGTTTACGCAACTCGTGAAGGGAACCGTGGTTTACTGTCTGTCATGTCCACTGATGGTCGTTTCCGTATGAATTTACCAAGTGAACAAGGTGAGGTACGTGAACCAGCCTGGGCACCTAAATAACTTTTTCTTCCATTGATGGAGATGATGATGAAATCAATCAAATATTTGGCTTTTCCTCTACTTAGTGTAGCGCTTGTCATGACAGGTTGTGCGAGCCGTAAACCAGCAACGACTGCAAATGCTGGTACTACAAACCCAAGCACTGTAAACACGACAGGTTTAAGTGAAGATGCTGCATTAAATGCCCAAAATTTGGCAGGTGCTTCATCAAAAGGTGTAACTGAAGCAAATAAAGCTGCTTTAGCTAAACGTGTTGTTCACTTTGATTACGACAGTAGTGATTTATCTGCTGAAGATTATCAAACACTTCAAGCCCATGCTCAGTTTCTTATGGCAAATGCAAACTCAAAAGTTGCATTGACAGGACATACAGATGAACGTGGTACACGTGAATACAACATGGCTTTAGGTGAGCGTCGCGCAAAAGCTGTTCAAAGTTACCTCATTACAAATGGTGTAAATCCACAGCAACTTGAAGCTGTAAGTTATGGTAAAGAAGCTCCTGTTAACCCAGGCCATGACGAATCAGCTTGGAAAGAAAATCGCCGTGTTGAAATTAACTATGAGGCAGTTCCTCCTCTATTAAAATAAAATATCCCTTTAAAAAATAAACGCCCATCTATGGGCGTTTATTTTTGCTTTCTTAATTTAAGAAGATTTATTTTCCTCTTCTTCTGAATGTTGCATCGACTCAATCAAATCATGCTTATTAAAAGCTTTATATTCAGGTTTAGCTTCATAGTCTTTCCAAGCTTCCTGAACACTTTCTTTCGAAATTTCTTCTAAATTGATTGGTTCACCTGCCGTTGGGGTCGCATCAAACTTCTTAGTTGTCATTTCGATTCTCCTAAATATACATTCCTTTGCTATGCAAACAACATACCATGTAAAATGGGGCTTGTAAGCATAAATGCAACACAAATAAAGTAAGATAATTTTTATTTTCCGGCATTCTCATCTAGAATATGCCACGTATTTATTTGACTCATTTTGATGCTTGCGCACAGGAGCGTTTTTTTATGTCCAACCTCACATTGTCCCAATTTTTACAACAACAAAAAGGGAACCTAACACCTGAGTTGGCCCAAGTCATCGACACCATTGCTACGACTTGTAAAACCATTGACCAAGCCCTACAAAAAGGTGCTTTGGCTGGAATTTTAGGTAGTGCTGGTAATGAAAATGTTCAAGGTGAAACACAGAAAAAACTTGATGTGATTTCTAATGACTATTTAATTGATGCTTTAAAAGTTCACCCTCATGTTGGTGGTCTTGCATCTGAAGAGCTTGATGAATTTACACCTGCGCAAGAAAACGGCGAATACTTAGTTTTATTCGACCCATTAGATGGCTCAAGTAATATTGATATCAACATGTGCGTAGGAACAATCTTCTCGATTCTTCCTGCAAAAAATGCAGTGACACAGTCACAAGATTTCATGCAAGCAGGAACTCAACAGGTTGCTGCTGGTTATGTGTTATATGGCCCATCAACAATGATGGCTTTAACCGTTGGAAATGGTGTAGCGTTCTTTACTTTAGACCCAGAAACTCAAACATTCTTACTTACTACAGAGAATGTTCAAGTATCAGCAGATACTCAAGAGTTTGCAATTAACGCATCTAACCAGCGTCATTGGGAACAACCAGTAAAACAATATATTGAAGAGTTACTTGCAGGTAAAACATCTGTACGTGAAAAAGATTTCAATATGCGTTGGGTTGCATGTATGGTAGGCGATATTCACCGTATTTTATGCCGTGGTGGTATTTTCCTTTATCCATATGACTTAAAAGACCCGAAAAAAGCAGGTCGTTTACGTTTAATGTATGAAGCTAACCCAATGAGTATGCTTATTGAACAAGCAGGTGGTTCATCAACGACTGGCCGTGTTCGTATTTTAGATATTGAACCTACAGAGCTTCACCAACGTGTTCCTGTAATTATTGGTTCTAAAAATGAAGTGGAACGCGTAACAAGCTATCATTAATAATTTAAATTATAGAGGGCGTCATATAGTATGATGACGCCCTTTTGGATATATCCTTATGGCGGTTATTTTTTTAGAATCAAAAGACAATGCAAAAATTAAACATTTGCGTGGTTTAATTGAACTCAATAGCGCCCGAAAAAAGCATCAGCAAACAGTTCTTGAAGGTACTCACCTTTGCCTAGCTTGGTTACAACAACAGAAAAAGCTCTTTTCGTTGTTTACCACTGAACAGGCATTGGAACATGACGATTTAAAGAAAATTATCGAACTTCATCAGGGTCATATTTTTATTATTAGTGAAGTTCTATACAAAGACTTAAGTACCTTAGGTAATACTCTTCCTTGTTTGGCTATTATTGATTTACCTAAAACAGCATCAACGATTGATTATAGTTTAGACACTCTAATTCTCGAAAATGTACAAGACCCAGGCAACGTAGGTACATTATTACGTTCAGCAGCAGCAGCAAATATTAAACAAATCATTTGTACCCAAGGCTCTGCCTCCCTTTGGTCTCCTCGCGTTTTAAGAGCAGGTATGGGAGCTCATTTTAGCTTATATTGTTTTGAAAACTTTCAATTGACCGATATTCTTCCTAAATTCGATATTCCTGTTTTCGTTACAAGTTCTCATCGTTCAACCAGTCTTTATTCAAAAGATCTTTCAAAGCCATGCGTTTGGATTTTAGGCAACGAAGGACAAGGCGTAAGTGATTATGCTTTAGAGCATGCGCAGTCGGTGACAATACCTCAGCCCGGTGGTCAAGAGTCATTAAATGTAGCAATTGCAGGATCTATTTGTTTTTTTGAAATGGTTCGCCAACGCCAATAAAACGTTAATTTATTTTACATCACTCATATTTGTGAAAAAAATCATTTACACTACTAAAAAATAGCCGATTGTTGTCAACCTCCCACCTCTTTTCAACGTTATATAAGAGATATATTGAAGATAAGGTGGGTACGTCCAATGACAGGATTTTCCATCTCCATGGATTTAGCACCGAAAAAGTCTCGATCGGAAGCATCTAGTGTTCATGCCAGCACGGCTGAGCAACGCCTAAAGGTTTTTATGCAAGATGTTACGGGTCGTGCTTTGGTGATGATGGAGAGTGCTACCCAAGGTCAACAAGGCATTGCGATGGATTTGGTTCAAGAAGCATTTATTGCTTTACACAAGTCTTACGCCGATCGAAGTACTGAAGAATGGTATCCGCTGTTTTATACTATTCTAAATAACAAGCTTCAGGATTGGCGTCGTAAAGAAGCACGTCGGGCAAATCCATTTTCATTCTTCAAAAAAGTTAGTCTAGACAATGATGATGAAGAAATCATTGATGTTGTCGATGAAAAAGCAATCAATCCAGCAGATTTTCTAGATCAAGCAGTGACGATAGAAGAGATACGAGAAGCGATTGCAAAACTACCTGTTCGTCAACAGCAGGCTTTCATGTTACGTGCTTGGGAAGGGTTTGACACCCATACTACAGCACAAATCATGAACTGTACTGAAGGTAGTGTCAAAACCCATTATCATCGAGCAATTCAGGGACTTAGAGAGTACTTAGCACATTTAAATCCCATGGGAGGTTCTAATGAATCATGATGATTTCACTAAAAAGGTGACGTCTAAACTCGATAGTTTGGCTGATCACCATAAAAATAAAACAGTGGTAATGAATCATGTGCTTGACCATATCCAACAGAAGCCAGCATCTTACTATAGTGTCTGGAAAATGACGGGTTTCGCACTTGCCGCAGCAATTACTGGTTTTGTGATTTTACCAAATTCAGCGGAGTTGATCGAAAAGCCACAAAATCAAGTTATTGTAAATCCTAAATTATCGCCACAGATGGTTGAAGATTTAGAAATGCTGATGGTGTTGGGTGAGGATAAAGTTCAACATGGTAGCTAAAAAGTTAGCACTTATCCTTTGTTCATTAAGTTTCCTGCAAACAAGTTTTGCGGGTTTTGAACGTTTCTGGATTTTTTCTAAAGATGCCAATACACAAGTAGATGATACTTGGAATGCTATGTCTGAAGAAGAACAACGAGCTGTAATTAAACGCTATCAAAGCTTAAAAGAATTACCAGCAAATCAAAGCGCTAATCTGCAACAACGCATGGATTGGTTCAACCAACTCCCAGATGCAGAAAAGCAGAAAATGCGTGAAGCTTGGCAAAAAATGAGTACACAAGAGCGTAATGATTTACGTCAGCGTATGCTTAAAGCAAGTGCAGACGAAAGAACAGCTATACGCGAAGAATATATCAATAAATATTTAGAACACTAACCTAAATTTCTAATAAAAATGCTTGTTTTGAAATCCGACTAGCAATAAAAAAGCCTCCTATGGAGGCTTTTTTATTTTTCTTATTTACGATAACGTCTATAAGCAATCAAACCTAACAGTGATGCAATAGAGAGAATGCCTATACCTCCCCCACCACTTCTTGAATCATCAGTTGTAGTTGCTGTGCTTACTAAATTAATCGTTCCTGCGCTAGCTGAAATAGTTCCATCTGCATCGTATACATAGTAGGTCAATGTATCATTGAAAGTATTAAACACGTTGCTCGCTTGAATATAGATGTTGCCACCATAGCAAGTATTACCACTATCACTTTTAGGGCACGGACCTTCCCGATCTGCTTTCACTACCTTGAAAATACCGTCTTTTGAGGTTTTGCTTGGTATATAAATTGGTAACTCCACACCCTGATCATTTACCCAAAATTTAGGTTTGTTTGGTTTGGTCTTAAGTGTGTTTACAGGACCATCCCCATCATCATTAGCATACTGTAATAAATTTAAAGGAATAACTTCATTTGCTAAATACTTAAACGTTACCGTACCATTACCGGCAACTGGTGGAATATTATCAAAACGAGCTTCCAATAGCCCAGATGATTGTGTGGTCCCATCTTTACTGCTAATCGTATACTTACAATAGTTGTAATCACCAGCTTGGGTAATAACATCATCCAATCTGTAAAAAATAATTTGCTGCAAAGCAGGATTCCATTCACATTTAAGTACTGCTTCTTCTTTATCTTTAATATTAAATACTTTATCGTCAATTAATCCTGTTCCAACAGTTTCAAGATTAATATTATAATCCGTTGTATTAAAGAATTTTAAAATATGATTACTATCTTCATTTGGCAAAGGTAAGCCATTTGCTTTCAAATCAATATAGATTGCTCGATATTTTGCATTTGCTTTGGTTTGATCAAGAAGATTTTTATAATTTGCTGAATCAATTTTTAATACATTCAACAAATACGCATAATCTGGATTCAATATATTCTTCTGAACCGTATCATATTGAGATTGATATTTAGCCAGCAAATCCGTAAGAGAGGTATTACCTAAACCTTTTATATCACCAGCGGTAAGTTTCATTAACTCGACTGAGCCAATATCACAACTATTACGACTATTTGGTTGATAATATAATTTACTGTCCGCAAGTCGTGATAAACCTCGTTGGTCTATAGACGTACAGGTATCTTTACCTTCAGGATCTACATCTACTAGATTTTTGCCACCAATATTATTTTTTGGATAGTAAATGGGTAGAAAACCAGTTTCTGGAGCAGAGGCATGTAAAGGTTCAAGTAATGCATTAAAAGGCTGACCAGCTATATCAACAGTTCGATGTGTAGACGTCAGTGCTTCTGTTGGTAAGTCACATTTCGCAGAATCATTTGTCAGATTCAAAGCATTAAATGATAGTGCGAAACCAGCATTTTTTAAATCAGCCGCAGGTCCTATAAAGTAATGACAAGCATAGGTTCCCAAATTATAACCAATTACATTAAACCTTAACTCTTTACTTCCCATAGTGTCATATAAGAAGGTGCTATAAGCGTTATTTTCAACAATAGTATTATTTTTTAAAGATAAAGTACTGTTAGCGCTAAGTATGGTTGAAGGATTAGGAGTACCGTTTGGAGTAGCATCACCGGTAAATTTCAAAATACTGCCATTTACTGTATTTGCAATATTTTGAGCAATGGTATTAATTGTAAAAGTTGCTTTTGGCTCCCCGCAAAACTCAAAAGTATTATTAGAGCTATTTGAACCATTATTGATAATACTAGATGAGGTAAATGTTACTTCTCGTTTTGCATAGGCTGTACCATTCCAACAGCTCATCGAAAGCACACTTCCAGATGTTGCTGTATTACCTTGAATTAAAGAATGTGTTGTAGACAAATTAACATTATCACCACCCAGAAAAATTGCTCCTCCTTTTGGAGCTTGAGAGTTTAATATCTGAGTATTGAGCAATGTGACATTGCCACCAGCATAAATCGCACCGCCAAAATCTGGTGCTACACCATTTTCCAAAATAACGTTTTGAATAAATAGAGGCTGTTTATTTACGGCTGTGTTGAAAATACGCGATTTTCCAGCAGCATTTATTATTGTTTGTAACGGTTGTAGTGCTGGATAGTCATTGGTTAACACACTTTTTTCTGACCAATTTTTATCTTGATCTTTTTCACCGAACCCATAAATTGCTATATCTGCATTGGGAACCAGCTCTTTATTTAATGTATAAGTCCCTGCTTTTAGTTGAATCACCTGACTTTTAGAAGTGTTATAGACTGTACATCCATAATCAGATCTTCGTGTTTCAGCAACTTTTATTGCTTCTCTTAACGAGCAAGCATTAGGATTCTCACCATCCTCATCTGCAAAAGTTGTAACTTCGATTCTTTGATTTGCTGTATCAGCAAAAAGAGGCATAGCCGCTAGCACGGCTAGTGCTAATACTGCTTTTTTATAATTTTTCATAGTCCTCATCCCTGATTATGACTTGAAACGGCGTAGTGCGATTAAACCAAATAACCCTAAAATTAAACCGCCACCTACACTTCCCCCACCACCAGTACTTACAGATTTATCTTCAATACCAGATAAAGGCTCTTGGACTACAGTCGCCGGAATCGAGACATATTGGAAATCTGTTCCATCATTAAATCTTGATACACTCGTAACAACTTGAATACTAAAAATGTCTGCACCATGCCAGTTTCCATTTGGTGTGTAAACGACATTTCCGTTCTGGTCTATTGTTATGCTGCCTTTAGAAACTGGAGTATCAGTGCTCTGTTTTATTTTCAAACAACCTGGTTGCCAGTCTTTACCATCAGGTCGATCACCAAATAAACGTTTACAAGTAGCAGGTGTGACCAAATCAGCTTCACTTAAAGAATCTAAAATATTAAATTTTGCAACTTGTCCATATTTAATATCTTGCCCAACAGTCGCAATTTCATTATTTAAAATATATTCAACTGCTCCTAAGTCGCACAGCTCATCATAGCCACTACGGTTTTTTCCACGTTGGTCAAGTCTTTCACAACTAGCCAATCCAACCGATGAACCGTCACTATATAGCCGTCCCTTATTGATAATTAAAGAATCAGCTAGGCTATTATAACTCTCGAGTAGACGAGGCTTAAAAAATCCCAAAAAGCTATCTTTCGGCGTGCTAAATGGGCATAACAAACCATCTTTCGCTGTTACATCACAAACACCTTCATCGATATCTCCAGCGATTAACTTTTCACTAGCAGGAAAAAGGATATTAGGTAACTTTGCAGTAGCATTACGATTACAATCAGAAATAACTAAATTACTTTGAATAACGGTCTTGTCATCTGTATTTGCAGTACAGTTCGCAGTGTTCCCCACTAATATACTGTTCGAAACAGAAGCATTTCCCTGTGGAGCATCGAGAAATAACCCAGCTGCATTTTTAATCATTGTAATGTTATTAACAAACATTCCATCTTTAATGTTTGCAATAAAGCCAACCTTATTGTGGAAGAATGTACTGTTACTAAAGCCTATAGCACGTACATTTAAGTATCCTCCTGTACTTTCATCATCAAATTTTGTTGCACCATAAAATAATGCACCATCTGAAGAAGAAACTTCATTATCACGTATTACAGATTGAGTGACGAGATATAAAGGCTGTTCACTATAAATAACACCACCTTGAGTCGCTTTATTATTTTGAATCAAGCTATTTATAATATTTACAAAACCAGCAGTTTGGCCTGTTTTAGATAACAATCCTTGATTGTAAATTGCTCCACCCTGATTTGCATATCCACCAATCAATCGTGAATTTTGGATAGTCAATTTTTCATGGTTTAAAATTAAACCACCTGTTAATACCTTAGAGTTTGAACCTGCGCCTTGTAAGTTAAGATCACTCAAGGTCACAGCAAAGGATGCTTTCTCTACACTACCATCATCAATTTTAAATAGCTGATCTGTACCCACCATCTTTATTGTTGCGTTATGGGAACCAGGCTGATCAGTATCAACTATCGTAGAATCATTTTTTGCGGTACTGATCGTAAGAGGGGCTGTAATCGTTATTTTTGAATTTAACGTATATTCGTTATCACGCTGCAAAATAATATTTGATGAGGAATCTTTATTTCCACAGCCATGATAGCCATTTGCATATTTTTCAACATCAGCAGCGTTTGATGAACCACGATAATTCAGAAATTGTACCGCTTCGCGTAAGGTACATACCGTATCATCTTTATCTTCATCAACTAAACTTGTGACTTGAATATCAGCAGAATAAGCGTGCCCAGCAGCAGCCAATAATGCAAAAGCAATGCTCCGTTTGAGCATACCCTTCTCCTTACCTATTTTTTTCATTTTTCTTTGTCAATATTGCAAAGTTTTAACTTTTGCAAACGCATCCTTTGTGCGTACTTTGTCACAGGAGTCAGAATTTCTCAAGATGTTTTGATCGCTCTATAGCGTCATTTTAGATAAGCAGCTTCATAAATATTTGCTTAATTAAACATCTATTAATATATGTAGATTTTACTTATCTAAAAATTTAGTAGTGCACTTTAGAATTTAAATTATAAGTAGTTAATAGATGAATATTTTTATAGTAAAGCACAGGCTTAAGCTAAAAATTAATTTTTTTTATTGTTGATACTCATCAATTAAAGCATAGATTTGTCTTAAAGTTGCATTTGACAGCTTCGTCTTCTCACCTTTAAGAAGTTTCTCTAATTGAGCTACCGTTTGCAATAATACAGATGCTTGATGAGGTCCATGTAAAAGCAAATAATCTACAATCTGCTGATCGAAATGGATCCCACGTCTAGACATTACAGAGGTTACTAAAGCATAGCGATCAGCATATAAGCTTCCGCTTGGCACTTTTACACTCACTGCTTGAGTAAGTCTTGATTGTAAATCTGGTAATTCTAATTTCAATTCAATCGGCGCAACACGCGAAGAAAACACGAGTTGCCCTTCATGATTATTCATTAAGTGAAAAACCGCTTTTTGCCAGTGAGGTACACCACTAATTGACTCAATATCATCTAAAGCAACTAGGTCATAGTGCTCTAAACAAGTAATTGCCTCAATTGGAGCGTCAAGCAGTTCCAGCAGAGAAACTTTTATTGCAGACTTGCCTACTTCTAAATAAGAATCACAAATTGCTGATAGCAAATGACTCTTCCCCGTTCCTGCTCCACCATAGATATAAAATCTATTGACTAGACCTGCATGTAGTTGACGCACTGCATCAACTACATGCCCCCAACCTGGTCCCGAAAAATCACTGATTCGAGCATCAAGTTGAGGTTCTATATCCAGTTGGAGTTGACGCATATAATGAATTGGCCTTGAAATTATTTCTGATCTGAAAGATTCGGTGTATCTGTATCTTGCTGTTTTTTAACTTCAAGATCAAGTTTAGTATCTTCAGTTTCTATATGAATTTGCTCAATATTGCCTTCTTGGATCACTAATGTAGAAGATGGTGCATATAATGAACTCCTTTCATAGTTTTCTCTTAAATGTTTCAAGAGCACTACAATCACAGCAGCTACAGGTAATGCGATCAACATGCCTAAGAAGCCAGCAAGTTGTGCACCTGCCAAAACGGCAAATACGACAGCAACAGGCGAAAGACCAATTTTATCACCGAGTAAGAATGGTTGCAGAATGTAGCCTTCTACTGCCTGACCAATCATAAAAACCACACCAACCAGTAATAAATGCATCCAGTCCATTCCAAACTGGAATAAACTTGCAATCACAGCGGCAATAATACCGACCGCAAAACCTAGATATGGAATAATACTGGCAAGGCCTGCCACCATACCAATAATTAGCCCGACCTCTAACCCAATGACTTGAAGACCTACCGCATAGACGATACCGAGTAAAAGCATTACGAGGAATTGTCCCTTAACAAATGCTCCTAAAACACTGTGACACTCACGAACAATTTGCAAAGTCGTTGCTTCATACGGACGCGGAATGAGACGACGTAAGTTTTGTAGCATACGGTCCCAATCAAGCAAGAAATAGAAAGCAATAATTGGAATTAAAACAATTGTTCCACCAATCTGAATAAAATTCAGACCTGATTGTGCAAGCTTTAATAAAACAGCCTGAATACTGTCTGCACTGTAATTGGTCTGGACATAATCCATAACTGCTTTCGACATTTGATCGGTGTCAATTTCCATTTGCTGGACATGGAATGTTGAAGAAATCCATGGTAATAGCTCTGCATTAATCCAATGAATCCCAGCAGGAATACTATCTCGTGCATAAACAAGCTGTTTCCAGATGAGTGGAACTAAATACCACAAAGCTACGGTTAAAGTTACACCAATACCGATAAAAACAATGCTAATTGCCAACCAACGAGGGAGCTTAATTTTTACTAGAACATCGACCAGTGGACTAAATAAATAAGCCAGGAAAAAAGCACCAAGAAATGGAATGACCACAGGCTTGAGCAAGTATAATACCCATACCAGCAATACAATACCTGCGAGTAAGAAAATACGGCGCAGCATACGATCTTGCATAAAATCTAGCCTTTTTTGATTTAATCGTTATAAATAGAAAAATATTTTTATTAAAGATAGCATTTTCGAGCATAAATAACATAAGAGTTTCGTATATTCAGGTTATAATCTGCCGCCAATGCGGAGACTTCATTTATGAGCAACTCAACTTCTACCCCAAATACCGGCTTAAGCTATAAAGATGCGGGTGTTGACATTGAAGCGGGCGACGCACTGGTCGATCGTATCAAGTCAGTCGCTAAACGTACAACTCGTCCAGAAGTAATGGGCGGACTTGGTGGCTTTGGTGCACTATGCAAAATCCCTAAAGGTTACGAAGAACCAGTTTTGGTTTCTGGAACCGATGGTGTAGGTACTAAATTACGTTTAGCACTTAACCTTAATCGTCATGACACAATCGGCCAAGATCTTGTGGCTATGTGTGTAAACGATCTTTTAGTTTGTGGCGCAGAACCATTATTCTTCCTCGACTATTATGCTACTGGTCACTTAAATGTAGATGTAGCTGCAAACGTAGTTACTGGTATCGGTAAAGGTTGTGAACTTGCAGGTTGCGCACTTGTAGGTGGTGAAACAGCTGAAATGCCAGGTATGTATGAAGGCGAAGATTACGATCTTGCTGGTTTTGCCGTAGGTGTTGTTGAGCAAAGTAAAATTATTGATGGCTCTAAAGTAAAATCAGGTGATGTACTTATTGGTGTTGCATCAAGCGGTGCTCACTCAAATGGTTATTCATTACTACGTAAAATCTTAGATGTTAAGAATGTAGACTTAACTCAAGTAATTGATGGTCGCCCACTTGCTGATGTAGCAATGGAACCAACACGCATTTATGTAAAACCAGTTCTTGAGCTTTGCAAACAAGTTGATGTACATGCTATGGCACACATCACTGGTGGCGGTTTACCGGGTAACTTACCACGTGTATTACCAAATGGTGCTCAAGCAGTAATTAATGAAGCTTCTTGGGAATGGCCAGAATTATTCAAACTTCTACAACGTGAAGGTAATGTAGAACGTTTTGAAATGTACCGTACCTTTAACTGTGGTGTAGGTATGGTGATTGCAGTTGACGCAAATGATGCAGAAAAAGCAATTGAAGTGCTTAATGCTCAAGGTGAAAAAGCTTGGAAAATTGGACATATCCAAGAAAATGCTGAATCAGTGGAAGGTGCAGACGAAAAAATTCGTGTGATCTTTGAATGATGAAAATTGCTGTTCTAGTCTCTGGGAACGGCAGTAACTTACAAGCCTTGATAGATGCACGTCTATCAGGGCAAATTGTAGGTGTACTGTCTAATAAAGCCGATGCTTATGCCCTAGAACGTGCTCAAAATGCCAATATCGCGACAGCGGTAATTTCGCATAAAGACTTTCCTAGTCGTGCCGATTTTGATGAAGCGATGCATCAGCAACTTATGGCTTGGCAAGCTGACGTTATTATTTTAGCTGGCTTCATGCGTATTTTAACTGCTAACTTTGTCGATAAATGGCAAGGTAAAATGCTCAATATCCATCCTTCGCTATTACCTGCTTATAAAGGTGTTAATACACATCAGCGTGTATTAAATACAGGTGATCGATTGCATGGTTGTACAGTTCACTTTGTAACTTCTGAACTTGATGCTGGTCAAGCAATTGCTCAATCTGCAATTGAAGTAAAAGAACATGACAATGTTGCCTCTTTGGCAGAACGTGTACATAAACTTGAGCACTTTATTTATCCTCAAGTTGCAGAATGGTTATGTAATGGCCAACTGACATGGAAAAATGGACAAGCCTATTTCCGTAATCAAATTCTTGAAAATCCTATTCGTTTTGCATCTTGGTAAAAGGTTTGCTCAACGAAAATTAAAAAAGGACATGCATGCATGTCCTTTTTTATAGAAATCTTATTAGCGTGAATTGCTATGAATAAGCTTCTTAATATAATTTACTGTGTCAATCGGATGCTCTAGTGGGAACATATGCCCTCCTTCAACAACACTAAATGGAATTCCCATTTTACGTTTTGCCATTTGAGGAAAACCTCTTTTTAAGAAGGCACTTTCTTTTCCTACAACTAAATGTACAGGCATTTTTGGTTTTGGCATAGGTAGCCACCACCAAGAAGGATTTTTACGGAAAATCGCAACTTCATCTTCACGAGAAATAGTGAGAGTTACGCCGCCACGTACCGAATCTTCTTTCAAAGCATAATCAATGTAAGCTTGAAAGCAGTCTTCATCAAAGTCTTTATAAAAACCTTTTGGACGCAATAAAGAAGCCGCTTGCTCACGTGACTCCCAATGTTCACGACGACGTGCAGATAAACCCGCAGGTGTCATGTCATCGACTATTTTAGGTTTAAACAGTTTTGCCATATGAAAAGCAAAAGAGTATCGACCCAAAATAAGAGGCGGATCTAACATAATAACTTGTGAGAAAAGCTCAGGGCGTTTAAAGGATGCCATTAAGGTCAAAACTGAACCCAGCGAATGACCAAGTCCGATCACCTTTCGCCCTTTAGCTTGACGAACAATACTATCAATCACCTGATCAACCAAAAAAGGCCAATGATCGGTAATTGGATAACGTTTGTCAGGACCAATAAGAGGAACATAAATGATGTCATACTCATCTTTTAATTGATCAAACAATTTTTGATACACCATAGATGGCACACCATTAGCATGCGCAAAGTGTATAACCGGTTTTACTGACATACCGTTATCCTGATTTAAATTATTGTAGCTTGGCGTTTTGACTGGTCTCTAAACGTTGAGCAACCGACTCACTTAAGCCTTTACCCATTTCTGAACCCATTCGACCAAGAATAGATTGTAATGGGTTACGTTCAATCGTGTAGTCAACTTTATTATCAAGCTTCAGTTCACGCATCAAGCTCGTAATGTTACCTGAACGGTCAGCAACACCTAACTGAATTGCTTGTTCACCAGTCCAGAAAAGACCAGAGAAAATAGCAGGATCATTAGATTTTAAGCGTTTCCCGCGTCCTTCTTTCACTGCATTAATAAAATGGGTGTGGACGTTATCGAGTACAGATTGAATATGCTCTCTTTGTACAGGATTGATCGGTTTTGTCATACTTAAAATGTCTTTATTGGTACCCGCGGTTAAAGTACGGTCTTCAATTCCGAGTTTTTGAGCTAAGCCAGTAATGCCATAATTTGGCATAATGACACCAATTGAACCGACCAAACTTGATGGATTCACAATAATTTCATCAGCAGCAGAAGCAATATAATAAGCACCAGAAGCACCCATATCACCAATTACTGCATAGACTTTCTTATCAGGATGTTCTTTTTTCAAAAAGCGAATTTCTTGCCAAATTTCGTCTGACTGAACAGGAGAACCGCCAGGAGAATTAATATTAAGTGCAATTGCTTTGCTATTTGAAGCTTCAAAAGCACGTTTAAGCGCTTTATTTGTATCTTCACTATTTACCGCTTGATTGCTTGAAGCATCAATGGTTCCAACAATATCAACCACAGCCAGATGAGCACTACTGCTGCTTGCTGCAGAGCTTTCCTTGCTGGTTGAGCAACCTTTACCCATTAATACAACAATGAACAATAGATAAATAAAAGTAAGTGTTTTAAAGAATATACCCCAGCGACGACTACGGCGTTGTTCTTCCACAGAAGCGAGTACCGCTTTCTCAAGGATTTGCCATTCTGGTCCGTTCTGTTTAGGGGTTATAGGTTCATTTTGTGGTTTTGGTGGCCAATCGGACATAAAATTCCAATCCAAATCAATCGAAATGATGTCATTATATACATTGATTTGATAAAAACTGTCTAAATAATATGATTTCATTTATAATATTTTTGTCTTTTTTTACTTGTTGCTTCCTCCCTACTGCTATAGATGACTAGACCAGATTCAAAAAGCATGAACTATCAATTACTCAAAACATTTAGCCGACTACCTATTCAATTTGGGCGTTCTATTGCTCGTATATTGGCTGGCCTAGTAAATACTCTAAAAATTACCAGAACATCAAAAAGTATAGAACTTAATTTAAGAATTGCTCTGCCCCATTTAACACCGCAACAGCGTATAGCGATTACAGAAAAAGCTGTAAGAAATGAGCTGACCTCATATTTTGAGTTTTTAAGTATTTGGGGTTCATCTAATCAAGAAAACATTGCTCGCATCCATCGTATAGAAGGTGAACAATATTTTCATGATGCACTAGCTGAAAAAAAAGGTGTTGTATTAGTCGTCCCACATTTTGGTACATGGGAAGTCATGAATGCATGGTGCGCCCAGTTCACATCAATGACCATTTTATATAAACCAGTCAAAAATGATGATGCTGATCGTTTTGTACGAGAAGCTCGCAGTCGTGAACAAGCAAATTTAGTTCCGACCGATGAAAGTGGTGTAAGACAAATTTTTAAAGCACTCAAAAAGGGTGAAACTACAGTCATTTTGCCAGACCACACTCCAAATATTGGTGGAGATATGGTGAAGTATTTTGGTGTTCCACTTGCTTCAAGTAATTTAAGTGCAAAACTCATCCAAAAAACAAAAGCGAAAGCTTTATTTCTCTATGCAATCCGTAATGAAAATGACGGCTTTACCATGCATATTGAACCTATGAATGAGAAAATTTATGAAGGCTCTGCGGACGATGGTACTTATGTCATCCACCAAGCAATTGAGCAGCTCATTCATAAATATCCAGAACACTACCACTGGAGCTATAAACGCTTTAAAGCAAACCCAGCTTTAGATAATGTTTATAATATTGACCCTTTAGAAGCGATTAAAACTGTTAATAAACTCAAAGCTGAAGCTTTAGAGAGCTCTACGCAACCAGAGCCGCTCAAAACGTCGGTCGTGTAAAACCATTTTGTGGCTTTCCAGAACAAAACTTAACGTTCCTTGCTCTACTGTACTTTTAAGTGGGATATGAAGGGCTTTTAAACGATTGATAACCTCTTGGCTAGGATGGCCATAACGGTTATCAAACCCTGCTGATGCAATTGCCAGTTTTGGTTTTAAAGTTGCCAGGAAATCATAAGCAGAGCTGTGCTTGCTTCCATGATGACCCAATATCAAAACATCTACTTTTAAGCGTGGATAGTCTTTTAACAGCTCGTACTCTGCTTCCCATCCTGCATCTCCCATAATCAGAAAATTTTGGTAATCACTGACTCCTTTAAAGTGGATATATACAACGCAAGAATATCGGTTCTGTTGAGAAGGTACAAAAGCTAAATCTTTTTGTTTAGGCCATAAAACTTGGATATCCACCTCTGGATATTGCCAGTGTTGACCTTGATGACAATATTGAAATGACTGTTTGAGAGTATTTGAAGATTGCTCATTTGAGAGAACCTGCTTTACAGGAATCTCCTGCTGAATGGCTGGAAAAGCACCACTATGATCTTGATCAAGATGAGAGAGCACGACACGATCTAATTGTTTTACTCCTTGTTGACGTAAAAAAGGGACTACAACATTTTGACCGATACTGAATTTCTTTTCATCGTAAGAACCACCTGTATCAATTAGCCAGTTTTGTTCAGGCTGCTGCAACAAAATAGCTTGCCCCTGCCCAACATCTAAAATATGAAGCTGAATTTGCTGGTTCGTTTTGTTCATTACAATTAGGGGTAAACAACAGAGTACTCCCCATGTTTTTGGCAAAACACCTTTAGGTAAAAATAAAATAAGAATACCTAAACTCACTGCGAATAAAGCCAGTGGCGTCAAGCTTATACCTTGTATTGGTAAAGAGAGTTTTTCTAATAAGCTTAAGCAACTTAGTAAGATACTCAGTAAAATATCATTAAACTGAAATAGCATATTCCCGAATGGTTTGACGATAAACCATGCACAAGCAGCCAAAATATTTAAAGGGACAATAACACCACCAACAATAGGCACCGCAACAATATTGGTTAATGGAGCAACCCAAGAAATTTGTTGAAAGAAAAGTAAGGTTAAAGGACTCAATGCAATAAATATTTTGCCTTGAGACTCAATTAACACCTTACTCATAAAAATCAGTTTTGAGCTTAAGCTTAAAAAATGTTGCTCAGGTAACTGCACTATAGTTTCATAAATTCTTAATAAAATAAAGCATGCCCCATAAGACAGCCAAAAACCTGCAGAAAGGACACTAAACGGGTCCATTAGCAACAATAGACTTGCGCTATATACCAGTAATGCAAATGGTTTAAGGGGTTGTTTTAATATTAGGAAGGAAATAAATATAGAGACTGATAACAATGTCCGTAGAGCGGGAATTTCAAACCCAACAAAAGCTGTATAAATTAAAACCCCGAAACTGAATGGTACAGCCAATAAAACTTGTTTGGGTTTCCATAAATAAATTTGAGGGTAATAACGACAAATGAGTTGATGACACACCCAAGACAACATGATGGCAAAAATAAGTACATGTGGCCCTGAAATCGCCAATAAGTGAGCAATTCCTAATTGTTTAAATTGTAGTTGAGTTTCATCTGATAAAAGACTTTCATCACCAGTCAGCAAAGCTAAAAGTAGACCCTTTTGCTGTAATGAAGAACTGTGTAATAGATACCTAAAAGTTAAGCGAAGCTTTTCTATATTTAAATGAAATCTATTAAAAAAGGACTGATGCTCTTTCAAATGCTGTTGATATCCTAATCGATAGATCTCATCAAGGCTTAAATGTTCAATATGCTGAACAGTAAATCCAGACATTATATTTCGCTGAATAAACCACTTTTCCTGATCAAAAGCTCCTGTTGTGGCATAACTATGAGCAGGTTTTGTTTTTCCAGATAGTCGATAGTAATGGCCTAATTCAAGTCTTTGATTGCTCTTCAACCCATCCTGATTATCATTTTTTAAATACAACAGCCAATTTACTGGTTCTTTTGATAAGTTTAATACTTGTGCAGTTTGTTGGACCTTATTATTTTTTTCTTCACTAAGTTTCTTTATATAAACAATAATATCGAGATTCTTTGAATCCGTTTCTCTTTGTTGTAAGCGTTCGATCAGTGCATTCTCGGCATATTGATACCCGACAATAAACAGACTTGTTGTACATAACAGGCAATAAATAGCCTTTAGAAGTGGTCGGCCAACGAATACTGAGCGTCTAAAAAGATAAAAAATAAAGGCAAGTAAAAGTAAAACCTTAGCTACTTCTCCATATTGCATGATTAAAGGTAAATGAATACCCATTAATGCAATACCGCAAATCCACCCCAATAGAATAATTTTAAACATTCAAAATCTTGTCATTATCATTTTAGGGGCAAAATTAAAGCCCAACTGAGTGGGCTTTAACAATGTGATTTAATGACAATTTTTTAAGAACCGCTTACCCACAAACCATCTTCCATATGTAAGATAGAATCTGCCGCCTGAGCTAATTGCTCATCATGGGTCACAATGAGCATTGCCATGTTTAGTTCTTTCTTAAGATCAGTAAGTAACTCAAAAATACCAACAGCTGTTTTACGGTCCAAATTACCCGTTGGTTCATCAGCTAGAACGACCGCAGGCTTAGTCACTAATGCTCGAGCAAGAGCCACACGTTGACGCTCACCACCAGAAAGTTCACCTGGTTTATGGTCCATACGATGAGATAGCCCAACTCGATCTAGCAAATACTCAGCTTGTGCCTTTACAGACTTAAATTGACTGTCTGCTCGAAGCATTAAAGGCATTGCTACATTTTCAAGTGCAGAAAACTCAGGTAATAAGTGGTGAAATTGATACACAAAACCAAGGTATTTATTGCGTTGGAAACCACGCTCTGCTTCACCCAAGTTATCAAAGCGCTGTCCATTTAGAAATACTTGCCCTTGAGTTGGTTGCTCTAAGCCACCAAGTGCATGCAACAAAGTACTTTTACCCGAACCACTTGCACCGACAATAGATACAAACTGCCCTGCTTCAACCTGTAAAGAAAGACCTTTAATGACTTCAACCTTAGATTTACCGTCATCAAAATGCTTATAAATCTCTTTTGCTTCTAAAACGATTTTACTCATAACGCAATGCCTCGGCAGGTTGAACTTTGGCTGCACGAAGTGCCGGATAAATAGTTGCCAAGAAACTTAAGAGTAAAGAAACAATTACGATAATTGTCACATCTTGCCATCTTAAGTAAGAAGGTAAGTAATGTACAAAATAGGCATCGAACAAATTAAGTCCGAGCACATTATTAAACCAAGAAATAATATCGCTAATTGTAAGTGCCAAAATTACACCTAAAACCGTGCCAGCAACTGTACCAATTACCCCAATCACTGTACCTTGCACCATAAAGATTTTAGTAATCATAGATGGTGACGCACCTAAAGTACGTAAAATTGCAATGTCCGATTTTTTGTCGGTAACCACCATAACCAAAGAAGAGACAATGTTAAATGCCGCAACCACAATAATCAGTACAAGTAATAAACCAACTAATGTTTTTTCCATTTGAATGGCATTAAATAAATTACCGTGTGTATAGGTCCAGTTCGTTGCATAGAAATTGCTTGGTAAATTTTTCACAATATCATCGGCAACTTGAGGAGCAGCAAAGATATCATCCATTTTTAAACGGACGCCTTGAGCACCATCAGGTAAACGCAATAAAGTCGATGCATCGTATAAAGCAATGTACCCAACCATTGAGTCCACTTCAGCACCTACGCTGAAAATACCAACCACTTTAAAGCGCTTAAAACGAGGCACTACACCTGCTGGAGAAGGCGTTGCTTCAGGTAAAACCAGTGTCACACTGTCATTTAGACGTAAACCAAGTGAATCGGCCATGTCTTTACCAAGCACAATACCGAACTCACCTTTTTTCAGTGAGTCAAGGCTACCAGCAACAATATGATCTTGAATAATAGATACATTCTTCTCATATTTTGGGTCAATACCCGTCACCATAATACCAGCCACTTGCCCTTGAGCAGTTAACATACCTTGCAATTGGGTAAAAGGTGCAACTCCAGTGACATGGGGATGTTTTTCAACTCGTTTAACCAGCTCAGGCCAATCCGTAAGAATTTGCGTCGATGAAACTGTCGCTTGCGGAACCATTCCCAAAACACGATTTTTCAATTCGCGGTCGAAACCGTTCATTACAGAAAGTACCGTGATCAGTACAGCAACACCAAGTGTCAAACCGATCATCGAAACCAATGCAATAAAAGAAATAAAATGATTACTGCGTCGTGCGCGAGTATATCTCAACCCTATATACAGTGAGATTGGTTTAAACATACCTTCTAAATCCAAGGTCATTGATGGAAAATAGAGAAGTGCAAGTTACACTTCCTATTTGGCCATATCGTTAGATGCAGTATTAAGGTTTAAAAATCAGTAAGTTCTGACCTATCCTTAACAATCCTAATATTATATTGCTGCGCTATTTTCTACTACTTAAGATATGAGATCAATTTGATCATGCATTTAGCTACGAATTAGAACAATTTAATGAATAAGCTCAACAAATTACCCTCATCTTCTGCTATTTAGATTTAATATGTTGAGCAAAATTACGGTTTGCCTGAATGTCTTTATAGAAATAAAGGAATAGACCAAACAAGATAATAAATGCTCCCACAAAAACCATCATCGAAAGGTGCTCATGATTTAAAACAGCACCAATTACCATAGCTAGCATAGGTGTAATAACGGTGGTAAGCGATAAAGTGGTTGCCTTTATATTTTGTACAAGTTTGAAATAACAGAACATAGCCACAAGCGAGGCCATAAGCACTGTATAAATTAAAGCAAATAGAGATTTAGCTTGCGGTAAATGGGTCGGTGCATATTGCCAAATAAATGGAATTAGGCAGCTCGCCAAAAGTGAAGATACCAAAATTGAGCCTGTTGCCTGAGCCATAGGTTGAATTTTGGCATTCACTTTTTTTACCCAAAAAATAGAAAATGAATAAACGAAAACACTAATCAACATTAAAACAATGCCAAATGGATGCACGTGCTGACCAGATCCATTTAAGCAAATGATTGCTAGGCCACAAACAGCAATCGCCATACCAAGCCACTGTAGTTTATAAAGATGCTGACCAAACCCGAAACGACCAATTAAACCAGCCATAATAGGTGCAAGACCGAACATGAGAGCAATCATGCCTGAACTTAAATACTGAGTTGCAGCATAGGTAAAAATTTGAGAGCCAATTAAACTAAAAGAACCTGCAAAATAACTATGGAGAGCTTGTTTATGAATCGGAAAAGCTGTTTTTAAAACCAATAACACGATAACCGAAAGAGGTAATGCTATATAAAAACGTAACAGCAAAGCCCACATAACATGTAAGTCAGACACGCTCCATACAATGGCTAAAGGCGTCGTTGCCCAAATAAATACAAGCAACACATACGTTGAAGCCAAGTTGGTTTGGGATGGCATAAGAGGCTCACTAAGCAGTTTTACGTTTTTGCTTTAAAATCGTTTGGTCGAGTGAACTCGAGAACTCACGCTTATCACGTTCTGAAATTGGAGGTGGGCCTCCTGTTTGTACACCAGCGCCGCGCAGCGTGTCCATAAAATCACGTAAGTGCAAACGAGCCTTAACATTTGCAGTGGTATAAATCTCACCCCGTGGATGAATCGCAATACCACCCTTTTCAATAACTTGAGCAGCAAGCGGAATATCCTGTGTAATGACAATGTCATTTTCAGACATGCGGTCTACAATTTCCTGATCGGCCTGATCGGCTCCACTTAAAACCTGTATTGATTTAATACGTACCGATGGGGTAATTCCGACATTTTGATTGGCTACAAAAATCACTTCTAACTGATAACGATCTGAAGCTCGTAAAATGACTTCACGCAAAATTTTAGGTAATGCATCTGCGTCTACCCACAGCTTGAATGGCAGCACGTTATTCTCTATTTCCACTAAAAATATAAGTCTAACAGATGCATTTCACTCGAGAATAGCGCTAAATATAAAACTTATTTTCTAAATTTAATTTTAACAATACCTTAACAATCGAGCATATTCACTCTTAAAAGCGAGTGATTTATCGATTGGAAGGATTTTTGATAACTAAATATGTGCTTTTACAAGAGAATTTACACATGTTGACTTGAAAAATAGCAATTACCCTCGATTTAATATAACAAGTGAGATAAACCCAACATCAATCGTACTTATGAAAAATCAAAACAGTCCAGAAGTTATTACGGTAAACGACCAAAATTTTGGTAGTCATGGCGAGCATTGGAATCTATTAACCTCCCATCCAGAGACAGATGTACCAAAATGGCTTGGACTGGCGCTTGATGCACCTGTAATGCCAATGGGCTTATGTCAGCATGAAGATGAGATGGATCAATCTTTTTGGCTGATTCAGGGTCCTCAAGGACAGAATGTCAGCATTAACCAAATTATTGCGGTTGAAAATCAAAAACCGCGCGCACTAAAAACAGCATTTCCTAGTTTTGAAAGTCCTTATCAATATAATGCAAAAATTGAGCGCATCATTACTTGTGACTCAGCAACTCAGGCAGTATTAAGTTTAAGATTAAATAAAAATACGACTGTTTATGCATTTGATAATTTATTTAGTGTTAATCGTTGTCAATATGACAAAACCCAAACTTATCAAGTTCAATTTAATGCATGGGCTTATGAGTTAGAACCAGTCCCTGCTGGTGAAACGATTGTTGTAGATGACCCAGCCTCTATTAAACACCACCGTGCGTTAAATGCAATTTTGACTGAACATAATGGAGTTGCACCTGAAAACCTACAAGAGCTCATTAATGAATGGCAACCAAAAACCGAGGAAGATCATGAACCTGTAACGGTCGATTTTTCTAAAATGGTTGCATATTTATATGGAGAAAATCTTGGTCAAGAAGACGAAGCTTGGTTTCAAGGTAATATTGTAGGTAAAACTTCAATGTCATTTATGGGAGCAGAATATACTCTTTATGATGTCACTTTAGTTTTAGAAGATGATCTTCCTGCCATATTAGTGCGCATTGCGACCCAAAATGATTTGTACAAAAACTTTAATATTGGTGAATATATTCGCGGTAATATCTGGATTCAGGCGAATATTTATGCTAAAAATAGTGAAACTAATTGAATTTCACTAATATTTTAAAAATTAGGCTATTGAATGAAGATTATACCTGAACAAACCACCAGCCTCATTCAAACTAGTAACCCACGTATAAGGGTCGATACTGGTGCGTTTTGCTTTTTTGTTTTAGGTATGTTTTTAGCCGCGATGATGATTCATCAATTTGGTTTTGTTCCTTTTTAATGAATAAATTACACAATAAAAAAGCCCTCTTTTCGAGGGCTTTTTTATTTGATTTACTTAACCATTACGTTTAGCAAAATCATTCATAAAGCGAATAAGCGCTTGAACGCCTTCTAATGGCACTGCGTTATAAATACTTGCACGCATACCACCAACTGAGCGGTGACCGGCCAAGTTCAATAAATGATTTTCTTCAGCTTCTTTCAAGAATTGCTTTTCTAGAGCTTCATCTGCCAAAGTAAATGGTACATTCATAATTGAACGATTTGGAATGGCAATCGGGTTATTATAAAAATCGCTTGAATCGATATAACCATAAAGTAACTGAGCTTTTTCAAGGTTAACTTTATGAATAGCGTCTACCCCACCCTGCTCTAGTAACCATTCGAATACTAAACCAGACAAGTACCAAGCATAAGTCGATGGTGTATTTACCATAGAACCATTTTTCGCTTGATCACCATATTTTAAAATGCTTGGAATTTCTGGTTTAGCTTGGTCAAGTAAATCATCACGAACAATAACGATTGTTAAACCAGCAGGACCAATATTTTTTTGTGCACCAGCATAGATTAAACCGAACTTGGTCACATCTAATGGAGCAGATAAAATACTTGATGAATAGTCACAAACAAGTGGTGCTTTAACATCAGGAATACCTGCAAACTGTAAACCACCAATTGTTTCATTATCTGCATAGTGAACATAAGCAGCATTATCAGATAAGTTCCATTCGCTTTGATCAGAAATTGCGAACTTACCATCTACTTTAATGCCTGCTTCGACAGCATTAATATCGCCATAGCGTTTTGCTTCTTTTAACGCTTTTTCAGACCAAATTCCTGTATGGATATAATCTGCTTTGTTATTTTTACCAAGCAGATTTAAAGGAATTGCTGAAAATTGTAATGACGCACCACCTTGTAAAAATAGCACTTTATAGTTTTCAGGAATATTCATAAGCTTACGCAAGTCAGCTTCAGCTTTTTCAGCCACAGCAACATAGTCAGCACTACGGTGACTCATTTCCATGATGGATAGACCTTTACCTTGCCAATCCAACAATTCTTGTTGAGCTTTTTCTAAAACGGCAGTAGGTAATGCAGCAGGACCAGCACAGAAATTGTACGCGCGCATGATTTTTCCCTTGTAAAGTGAAACACAATAAAAAAAGGCATTTAACCACAGATTGCTTAAGGTTGCAGCAGCTTCTCTAGTAAATATTTCAATGCTAGGGCGTATTTAGGTTTATTTTTTCAATAACTATTTTATTTATTTCTTTGCTTTCACTTATTTTTTTATAAGTTTTATTAAATAAAGTTCAACTTGACTTGTGAATGGAGTTTCCCATACTGTGATAAATATATAAAGTATGCTGTATGATTTTGCATCAAGTAAAATAAACTCAAAATCATTTTGTGCTTTTATACAATTGTATAATAAACAATATGATAATTGAATTTAATAACAAGAAATTTAAACTATAAGGGATGATCAAAAATTGTTATATAAAATGCCAACACATCAGTATCGACAGTCAATACGCCCTTTTCTCTTTAAACCCAATTATCTTGCTTTGGTATTGGGAATATTTATTGCAACGCCTATTTATGCACAAAGCTTAAGTTATGCCGAAGCTGAACAACAAGCTTTAAAAAGCTCATATAGCACCCAAGCCAACCAAGCATTGCAACAAGCTTCTCAATTAGAAGCTGAAGCAGTCAAAGGCCTAGGGTTACCTAGAGTTGATTTAAACGTAAGAGCATATGCATTTCACAGTGAAACAGACGTACCACTTGGTAGTTTCAAACAAAAGCTTGAGAATGATTTAAGCCAAGGGCTAAATGACAAATTGTCCCAGTGGAACAATGTCATTCCATCCGATGTTTTGGGACAAATTCAGGAAGGTTCAAACCAAATCATCCATGATGGCATAAATCGCTTTCCTAACTACGCTAATTTGACTTTAGAAGATCAGGTCGTACGCCCGTCTATTTCAGTTGTGATGCCACTTTATACAGGGGGCTTAACCAGCAGTGCAAAAAAGATAGCCAACATTCAGGCTCAGCGCTCAGAGCTTTCAAGCCAGCAACAACAAGATATCCAGCGGTTTGAAGTCGTACAAAGTTATTTCAATGTGCAATTACAACAGCAACTGGTCGCGAGTAGCTTATTTAACTTTAATGCAATGCAGAAACATTATAGCAATGCGTTAAAGCTCGAACAGCAAGGTTTTATTAGTAAAGGTCAACGCATGCAATTTGAAGTTGCTCGTAACAATGCAGAGCGAGCTTTACAAAACGCACAAGCAAATCTGAATGCCAGTCAATTCAGTTTAAACAATCTTCTTCATCAGCAAAGTAATGCTGATTTAAGTACTCCTCTTTTTGTAAATACAGTTCGTAGCCAATCTTTAGAAGCACTGCTAAGTAGTTACGCTCAAAAATCGAGTCTTGTGCAAAAAATGCAGTTAGATACTCAATTGGCTAATGCAAATATTCAAGCTCAGCAAGCGGCAAAGAAACCAAGTCTATTTGCTTTTGGCGAATATGCACTAGATGAAAAGGAAAACTGGATTGTAGGTGTGATGGCAAAGTACAACTTGTTTTCAGGTGTAGATAAAAATAAGAATATTCACGCAGCCGAGTTAAAACGTTATGCCTCAGAACTATTAACTGAGCGAACTAAACAAGAAATTGAAGGATTATTGAATAAATCATATAACGAGCTCAATTCAGCACAGCAAAGTCACACGTTATTGCAAAGAAATATTAGTGCAGCTCAAGAAAACTTACGTATTCAGGAGCTTTCATTCCGTGAAGGTATGGGAACAGCCACACAAGTTATTGATGCACAAAATGCATTAAGTGCTTTAAAAACAGAAATGGCTTTAAATGCATACAAGTATGTCATGTCACTTGCAACCTTATTGCAAAGCCATGGTTCTATGGACCAGTTTAAAGCTTATGTGACTCAACCACATACTGACTATATCCGCTAATAGGGGGCATAAAATGAATCAAGAATCATCTTCTTCTCAGCAAGATTCACCTGTTACGGATACAGAGCATACAGGTCAAGATCAACAAAATATTCAAACTGACAATACTCAAGAAGTAAAATCGAATAAAAGTAATCCTCAACCACCTAAAAATTCAAAAATTAAACTAATAATTGGTGTGGTCATTATTGCTTTGTTAGGTTTGATCATTTTCGGTTTGTGGAAAAGTTATCAACCAAAGCCTATTGAATTACAAGGCAGAGTTGAGGCTGAAACGATTCACGTGAGCACTAAAGTTCCAAGTCGTATTGAAGAAATTTATGTACAAGAAGGTCAAAAAGTTTCTAAAGGACAACCTCTAGTTCGTTTAGTCAGTCCAGAAATAGAAGCCAAAAAGCAACAAGCCCTAGCAACCTTACAATCAGCTTTAGCACTTCAGTCGACTGTGGATCGAGGTTCGCAACAAGAAAATATTGATACTCTGTATGCCAACTGGCAGAGTATGAAAGCTCAAGCAAATCTTGCAAAAACCACTTATCAGCGTGGAGAAAATTTATATAGACAAGGTGTTATTTCCCGTCAAAGACGAGATGAGATGTTTGCAGCCCAAACCTCTGCTCAAGAGTTAAGTGAGGCAGCTTATCAACAATATGCGCGAGCAAAGCGCGGAAGTACCAGTCAGCAGAAATCTACAGCAGATGCTCAAGTGGATATTGCAAAAGCAGCTGTCAGTGAAGCCCAAGCACTTGAAGCAGAAACCCGCTTACTCGCTCCTATTTCAGGTACAGTTTCAAAAACTTATGGGAAACCTTCTGAACTGGTTGCAATAGGTGTGCCGGTTGTCAGCATTTTAGAAGATGATGATTTGTGGGTGAGTTTAAATGTCGGTGAAAATCAGTACGCTTCTGTTTATAAAAACAAAACGCTAGAAGGATTCATTCCTGCGCTGAATCAAATCGTAATGTTTAAAGTAAAAAATATTGATGCTGAAGGTGAATTTGCCACGATTAAAACCACTCGTCAGACTGGTGGTTATGATATTCGTAGCTTTAAATTGCATCTAGTGCCTGAGCGTCCTGTCAAAGACTTAAAGGTTGGCATGAGTGTTCTATTTAAAATTAAAGAAGAAAAATAAAACATGTTTGCCAGTATATTACGTGAACTAAACTATCTAAAACGCAATAAATGGGATTTGTGTATGGTGACACTCATCCCTGCTTTTATCATTTTTTTGTTTAGCAGCATGTTTTATGCAGGTAAGGCTGAACATTTACCTATCGCAATTATTGATCAGGACCAAAGTGAGCTGAGCCGCAATATTGAAAAGTATCTTTCGTTAAATCATACGGTAGATGTTAAAACAATTACTGCAAGCTCGACCGAAGCTGAAAAACTCCTCAATGAAACCAAAATTTGGGGCTATGTTTTTATTCCTGACGGCGCTGAAAAACGTTTTGTAAAAGCTCAAGACGCTCAAATTAGCATTGCATTTAACCAATCTTTTTTTAGCGTAGGAAATACGATTTCCTCTGCCATGTTAGTCAGTACACTCAATGCTTTAGCAGACTACGCAGGCCAGAGTTATTTAGCAAATAATATCCCCTATTTAGATATTCCTACAGCACACGTCAAAATTTCAACCCTCTATAACCCAAGTATGAGCTATGAATTTTATTTAGAACCTTTCATGGTTCCTGCTGTTTTGCATCTATTACTCTGTTGTTGTGTGGCTTTTGCTATTGGACAAGAACTTAAACGTGGCTCATTAAACCAGTGGGTTAATCGTGAAAATTTTATTCGCGGCTTACTGGCGAAAAATTTACTTTATAGCTTTATTTTTTGTCTCTGGACTTGGTTATGGATGTTTTGGTTAGTTGAGATTCGCGGTTGGTTTGTCGCTGGCTCTCTCAGCTTTTTATTAGTTGCCCAGTTTTTGCTTTATTTTTCTTATGCACTTATTAGTAGTACTGTCATTCTTGCCACCAAAAATTTAAGTAAAACTTTTGGTTTTATTGCTGTATACGGTGGTTCTTCTTTAAGTTTTGCTGGTGTGACCCTGCCTTTAAATAATGCACCAATTTTCACTAAATTTTGGTCTTTAATTATTCCTTATACACCTTATGCAAAGCTCCAGACCGAACAGTGGGTCATTGGAAGTCCACTTTTTATTTCAATGACGCCCTTTTTAATACTGATTGGCTACTGTCTTATTTATTTCATTTTGAGTTCCTTGCTACTTAAAAAACTAGTTCGGGGAGCTGCGCAATGAAAGAATTCTTAAAAGCTTATGTCCAAACATTTAAAGATATTGTTAGTAATAGTTCAGTTTTCACGACACTGATTTTATCAGTCATTCTTTATAGCTTTTTTTATCCAACTGCCTATAAAGCTGAACGTGCTGAATCAATTCCAATCGTCATTGTTGACGAAGAACAAAGTCTTTTAAGCTCTCAAATTATTGGACAAACAAGCAATAGCCCGAACGTAAAAATTGTTGAAGTCACTGCTAATTTTCTCGAAGCCGAACAAATGGTACGTGAACAAAAAGCAGATGGTATTTTGCTTTTACCCAACAACTTAACACAGAGCCTACGCCGCGGAGAAACTGGTGGAATTGGCTTATACTTAAGTACAACCAACTTTTTAAAAACTAAAGAAATTGGGCTAGGTCTTGCTACTTCTATTGAGGCCACATTAAAAGAATATGTTGAAAAATTTGGAGAGCGTACTCATTTCCAACCAGCCCTTTCTATTCATCAGGTTCCTTTATTTAACCCTCTTTCAGGTTATGGAAGCTATATTTTTCCAGCAGTTGCAACACTCATTATTCATCAAACGATTGTATTAGGCTTAGCCATGCTGATTGCAAGCTACCGCGAACAGCATGAAAAAATTACCTCCATCCGCTTTGCTGGAATTTTTGCCAGCCTATTTACTATTGGTTGTTTAGGTAGTTTTTATCTTTTTGGTTTTACCTTGTGGTTCAACGACTATCCACACGGTGGAAATTTTATTGGTTTACTCGTCGCGGTTCCGATTTTTATTAGTTGTGTGATTGGATTAGGCATGTTGATTGGCTCACTTTTAGACATGCCTGAACGTGCTGGACATATTATTGTATTTAGTTCAGTTCCGCTTTTCTTATTAACTGGTACCGCATGGCCCCACCATGCCATGCCTGAATGGTTACAATGGTTTGCTTGGTGCTTACCTTCTACACACGGTGTACAAATGTTTGTACAGCTTAATCAAATGGGTGTTCCTTTAAATGTTGTGATACCTAAATTAATTTTTCTTGCAACAATTGGAATCATTTTTTTAATTATTGCCCATTCACGTTTAAAAAATTCTAAGTAAATTTAAAGGTTCATGAATGTATATAAATTATATTTTTATTTACTATAAAATCTTATAGTTAAATCTTATTTCTTAAATAATTGACCAAAAATTTATAAAAAAATAAATAAATTCAAAGCATTAGTTTGTATCAATTGTCATGAAACCTTAAGAAAACTTTAAGTTGAAATTAAGGATATTTGTTCATAGTAAAGCTGTTTAGTTTTTCAGCAGCTTTTCAGGGTATCTCTGCTACTCTGACCCATTATGGAACTTGAATATGGCAAAGGTGTGTTATTGCGCAGATGACTTTGCAATGAATGCGGAAATATCTGACGCAATTATTCAATTAATTGAACAAGGTACACTTCAAGCAACCTCATGTATGACCCAATCTGAACTATGGGAAACTGCTGCTGCCAAATTAAAACCTTTTAGTGACCAAGTTGATATCGGTTTACATTTAAATCTTACCCATGCTTTCGCTTCAGGTAATACTGTTTTTTCCTTACCCATGCTTATTTTACGTGCATGGTCTTCAAGTCTGAATCGTGAATTAATTACCCAATGTATTGAAGAACAATGGGACTTATTTGTTTCAGCCATGGGAAAGCACCCAGATTTTATTGATGGACATCAGCATATTCATCAATTTCCATTCATACGCGATATTTTGCTGCAATTGTTAAAAGAGAAAAAATTTACGGGTTGGATTCGAAATTTACAGCACCCGATAGATTTACCTCACTATCGTTTTAAAACTCGCGTGCTCTCTGCACTCGGCTCTAATTCTTTAGCAAAAGCATGTCAAACATATCATTTTAATCAAAATGACCAATTTGCTGGCATCTATGATTTTAAGCAAACTGACTATGGCGAACTGAACCAGTATTGGCTTGCGCATGCAAAAGACCACTTACTGATTATGTGCCATCCAGCGCTTGCAGAATCAAATGATCAAGATCCGATTCAACATGCCCGAATACAAGAATATGAATATTTCAGTTCGGATCAATTTCAACTTGATTGTCAGCAATATGGTATCCAGCTCACTAGACTAGGGGCAATGCAATGAACACAAAACCATTTTTATCCTGCGTTGTTCCAGCCTATAACGAAGCAGAAAATTTAAAAACTTTTATTCCTGCTTTAGCAAATAGTCTAAAACAGCAAAATCTTAGCTATGAAATTATTGTGGTAGATGATGGGAGTAAAGACGACACGATTCCTATTCTACAAACAATGATTGATGATTACCCATTAGTTGTGCTTGAACTTTCACGCAACTTTGGTAAAGAGGCAGCGCTAAGTGCTGGCTTAGATCACGTAACAGGTGAAGTGACGCTACTCATTGATGCTGATTTTCAACATCCATTTGAAGCAATTCCAACCATGATTAACCTTTGGAAAAATGGTTATGACATGGTGTACGGTATTCGCAATCGTACTACTGAATCTTGGCTTAAACGTGTTTTAACCCAAGGTTATTACCGTGTATTAAACTTAAGTTCTCCGATCGATATCCCTGAAAGCGCGGGCGACTTCCGCCTACTAGATGCAAAAGTTGTTGAAGCAATTAAACAATTGCCAGAAAAAAACCGCTATATGAAAGGTCTCTATGCTTGGGTTGGATTCAAAAGTATAGGCGTTAATTTTTCTGAGCAAGAACGTCAGCATGGTCGTTCCAGTTTTGATGTAAAAGCTCTCTTTAATTTAGCCATGTCAGGTCTAACTGGTTTTTCAGATTTACCTTTACGCATTTGTATTTATTTAGGTGCAATCTTAGCTTTAGGTGCTATGAGTTACGGAACATGGATTATCCTTAAAACATTGATTGAGGGTGTTTCTGTTCCAGGTTGGGCAACACTTGTAGCAGGCATGACATTACTAGGTGGTATACAGTTGTTGTTCCTTGGTATTGTTGGTGAATATGTAGGTCGAATTTATGCGGAAGTAAAAAATAGACCAAAGTATATTGTTGCATCCGAACATTCTCATATTAAACAAGAAAAATCCATCACAAAGCCTGAAAATACATTCTCAAGTTTCTAACATGTTTGCTCATATTTTTCAGCTCACGCGGTTTGCCACTACTGGTGCCGCAGCAGCGCTCACCCACTATAGTGTAGCCATGCTTCTGTTTAAGAAGCATGTCGAGCTGCAATATGCCAATTTACTTGCATTTTTAGTTGCCTATTGGGTGAGCTATTTCGGGCATCGCATTTTTACTTTTAAAGCACAGCATCTTGCTCATCGTCAGACTTTACCAAAATTCACATTAGTTGCAGGCTTAGGTTTTTTATTTAATGAAAGTTTTCTTTTACTTTCAAATCTTTATTTTGACATTCCTGTTTCAACCTTAGTGTGTATTGCAATTGTTCTGACTTCTGTCGTGACTTTTTTGCTTAACCGTTTTTTTGCATTTCAACATTAAGGATTGTGTATGCAGCAATGGCTTCGTAATTCGAAATTTTTATTATTTTTTTTACCATGCTGGTTACTTGTTCTTTCTTGGATAAGACCTTTGTCAGTACCCGATGAAGGCCGCTACGGAGATATTAGCCGAGCGATGGTCGAATCTGGAGATTGGTTAACTCCACGAATCGATAGTTTACCATTTATGCATAAACCTCCATTGCTCCATTGGTTAAGTTCTATTTTTATGGAAATTTTTGGGGTGCATGTATGGGTGTTACGCTTAGTACCTGTTTTGGCCGCTACACTCACCTTAGTTGGTCTATTCTGGTTTGTAAAAAAACATATTTCAGAGCGTGTAGCGCAACTCACGGTTATTATTTTAGCGACTAACCTACTTTTTTTTGGTAGTAGTCAATACATTAACCATGACTTATTAGTAGCATCCGGGATTACATTAAGCGTTTTATGCTTTGCTGATTTCACTATTTCTGCATGTAAATCTATCTTATTTTTAGGTTATGTTGCAGGCGCAGCAGCCTTTCTCAGTAAAGGACTTATTGGTGTTCTCATTCCAGGCATGATTTTATTACCTTGGTTACTCTACACAAAACAGTGGAAGAAAATACCTTCGCTTCTTAATCCATTAGGGATATTGCTATTCTTACTTATCGTTAGTCCATGGTTATACGCAGTACAAAGTAAATATCCTCATTTTTTACATTATTTCTTTATTGACCAACAATTTAGTCGATTTAGTTCAAAAGAATTTAATAATAAGCAACCATGGTGTTTCTATCTGCTTATTTTATTTTTTGGTTCTTTACCTTGGGTTTTTGCGAGTAGATTTGAGTCTATTAAGACCGTCTTTAAAGATCATAAGCAATCTGGTGTATTTGCCTTGCTTGTATGGTGGTTTATTTCTGTCACGGTTTTCTTCTCCATTCCACCTTCTAAACTAGCGGGCTATATTTTACCTGCTGTCCCGCCCCTTACTATTTTCTTGGCACTTGTGATTAACAAAGTTCTTGAAAACAGTTATAAAACCAAATTACAGGTATGGGGTACTCCTGTATTTATTATGATTCTTGGAATAGGCATTGTGGCTACCCCACATTTTCTGCGTGCGAATCAGCCTTTTTTCCAACACGAAGCGGTATTCATTTACACCATTGGCACACTGTTAATTGTGCTCCCACTGCTTCTAGTTGGCTTATATAAAAAGCAGAAAGTGAGCTATCTAAACTATATTTTTATGAGTTTGATTGTTCTATGTAGTTCGGTTCCTTTTGCTGTTCGTATTTTAGATACTAAAAATAATGTGGGCCAAACAGATTTTGCTGAGTACCTCACCCCATCTACAAAAATAGTTTTCTATAATTACTATTTCTATGATGTGCCTTTCCTTTTACAGCTTAAACAGCCTGTCTACATTGTAAATGAATGGGATAGTGTTCATTCTGATAGCGCCTCTTTAGAAATTAAGGATGGTTTGTTATTTGAGCCTGAACGTAAGAAGTATTTATGGAGCGAGCAGCAACTTAAAGATGCCTTAGCCCAAAAGCAAGATTTGATTGTGGTCAGTCAGCCAAATAATTTTGCAATTAAAGATCCTTCTGTGAAAACTCTACACTACCGAAACTATGATGTATTTATTTTCCATCCAGCAAAATAAATAGATTAGACATAAAAAAAGGAAGCCTGAGCTTCCTTTTTTTATTTTAAAACATCTTATTCTTCAGAAGTATCTTCATTATTAGATACTGCTTCTTCACTATCGGTTTCAGTCGTATCTACTTCGCCTTCAAGAAGTTCTTCTTCGTCTTCTACAGCTTCAATTGAAACCACACCAACCAAAGTTTCTTCTTCGCTTAAACGAATGAGACGAACACCTTGAGCATTACGGCCTGTCATTGCAACCTCTGCGGCACGTGTGCGAACAAGCGTACCACCATCAGAAATCAACAATAACTCTTTAGTTTCATCAATAGAAACTGCACCAACTAGCTCACCGTTACGTTCAGTTGTTTTAATTGCAATAACACCCTTACCACCACGTTTCTTGGTTGGGAAGTCATTTACAGGGGTACGTTTACCATAACCGTTGGCACTCGCACATAGCACTTCACCAGTCTCTGGCACAACTACAAGGGATACAATACGACTTACTAGATTTGAATCTGCTGAATCATCGTTATCATCTGATTCATCGTTTTCAACGTCTGCATCATCTTCACTTAAGGTACTGCTTGCGAAGCTCACGCGCATACCACGTACACCTTTCGCTGTACGACCCATTGCACGTACGTCAGTTTCAGCAAAACGAATTGCTTTACCTTCGTTAGAGAACAACATGATTTGCTGATTACCATCAGTAATCGCAACACCAATTAAGGTATCTTCTTCATTGAGCTCAATAGCACGTAAACCATTTGAACGAATGTTTGCAAACTGTTCTAACTCAACACGCTTAACCGTACCAGAAGCAGTCGCCATAAACACATAGTGGTTTTCTGGGAACTCTGTTAACGGCAAGATAGCAGTGACGGTTTCATTTGCATCTAAAGGTAACAAGTTCACGATTGGACGGCCTTTTGCCCCACGTGATGCTTGAGGAACTTCAAATACTTTCAGGCGATACACTTTACCTACGTTGGTAAAGCAAAGTACCGTCGCATGGTTCGATGCCACAATCAGATGTTGAATAAAGTCATCATCTTTCATTGAGGTTGCAGACTTACCACGTCCACCACGGCGCTGTGCCTGATAGTCTGAAAGTGGTTGAGTTTTTGCATAGCCCGTTTGAGAAACAGTTAATACCACTTGTTCTTCTGGAATTAAATCTTCACGGCAGAAATCAACACGAGATTCAACAATTTCGGTACGACGTGCATCACCATATTGTTGTAACACTTGTGCTAGCTCTTCACGAATAACAGCCATCAACAAGTTGAAGTCATTTAGAATTGCCGTCAGTTCAGCAATTTGACCTAAAATCTCAGTATATTCTGCATGTAACTTGTCTTGTTCTAGACCTGTTAAACGGTGTAAACGTAATTCTAAAATTGCGCCTACTTGCGTCGGAGATAGACGGTAAATTGAATCGCTTAAACCAAATGGACGATTTGGATCTTCACCTTCAATCTCATCTGGACGAACAGAAATAGCCCCTGCTTTTTCAAGTAATGAAATAACACCACCACCTGCCCACTCACCAGCAAGTAAACGCTCACGCGCTTCAGCAGGGTTAGCAGAAGTTTTGATGGTTTCAATAATTTCATCAATATTTGCTAAGGCAACTGTCAAACCTTCCAAGATATGACCACGTTCACGTGCTTTACGTAATTCGAACATGGTACGGCGTGTCACAACTTCTTGGCGGTGACGAATAAATGCCGCAATAATATCTTTCAGATTCATCAATTTTGGTTGTCCGTTGTCTAGACAAACCATGTTGATGCTGAATGAGTTTTCAAGCTGGGTATTTAAGAATAAGTTATTTACAACGACTTCTGCGTTTTCACCGCGTTTTAAGTCAATTGCAATACGCATACCGTCTTTGTCAGACTCATCACGAAGCTCTGAAATACCTTCAAGTTTTTTCTCTTTAACTAACTCAGCAATACGTTCAATCACTCTTGCTTTGTTGACTTGATATGGAATTTCAGTAAAGACGATGGTTGTACGACCTGTCTTTTCATCTTCTTCGAAATGGTATTTACCACGAATGTGTAAACGACCTTTACCGGTACGGTAGGCATCAACAATGCCTGATTTACCGTAAATAATACCGCCTGTAGGGAAGTCAGGACCAGTAATGTATTCCATCAATCCTTCAATTGAGATATTCGGATTATCAGCATAAGCCAAACATGCATTCACAACTTCTGTCATGTTGTGTGGTGCCATGTTGGTTGCCATACCTACAGCAATACCAGCAGCACCATTAATTAACAAGTTTGGAACGCGTGTCGGAAGTACCTGAGGAATACGTTCCGAACCGTCGTAGTTATCTTCCCAGTCAACTGTGTCTTTTTCTAAATCTGCAAGAAGCTCATGTGCCAGCTTAGTCATACGGACTTCGGTATAACGCATTGCCGCGGCACTATCACCATCGATCGAACCGAAGTTACCCTGACCATCAACCAATAAATAACGTAAGCTAAAGTCTTGAGCCATACGAACAATGGTTTCATAAACAGCTGAGTCACCATGCGGGTGATATTTACCGATTACGTCCCCAACGACACGAGCAGATTTCTTGTAGGCTTTGTTATAGTCATTGCCCAATTCGTGCATGGCATAAAGCACACGACGGTGAACAGGTTTAAGACCGTCTCTCACATCCGGCAATGCACGAGATACGATTACACTCATTGCGTAATCTAAATATGAATGCTTGAGTTCGTCCTCAATGGCAATCGGTCGGATTTCCGATACGCTCATGCATACTCCTTCTTACAGATAGATATTTCTATCCGTTTATATGTCTTGATCTTGCAAAAAATTTAGTTCCGGAAAGTGAACTAAAATCGAAAAAAATATAGCTGTATACTATAGCATAAAAGCACTTTGTAATGTGCGGAATCTACACTGCCAATCTAGTGATATTTGTATAATTTAATTGCATATTATTCTTATCATATCGCTATAACGTGCATCGTCTTGCCTTCATAAAACTATGTGATTTTTATTCTATAAAAATCAAACCTCAAATGAGATACAAGTCTCATTTATGCATTTCATATTAATATTTCCAATAAAAAAACCCTTAGTAAAACTAAGGGTTTTTAACTTTAATCAATACAGATTAAAGCTTAGATACCAATTCAGGTACTACAGCATTTAAATCGCCAACTAACCAGTAGTCAGCAACGCTGTTGATTGGCGCTTCTTCGTCTTTGTTGATTGCAACAATAACTTTAGAATCTTTCATACCAGCTAAGTGCTGGATCGCACCAGAAATACCTACAGCAATGTAAAGCTCAGGTGCAACGATTTTACCAGTTTGACCCACTTGGAAATCGTTAGGTACGAAGCCTGCATCAACTGCTGCACGTGAAGCACCTTGTGCTGCACCAAGCTTGTCAGCTAATGGATCAAGTACTTTGTGGTAGTTCTCACCAGAACCTACACCACGACCACCAGATACAACAATACGAGCAGCTGTTAATTCTGGACGATCAAGTTTAACGATTTCTTCAGATACAAACTTAGAAATGCCTGCATCTTTTACTTCGCCAACTGTTTCAATCGCAGCAGAACCACCTTCCGCAGCAACTGGATCAAATGCTGTACCACGAACAGTACCAACAATGATTGCTTCGTCAGATTGAACAGTTGCAATTGCGTTACCAGCGTAAATTGGACGCTTAAATGTGTTAGCAGATTCAACAGAAATAATGTCTGTGATCATACTTACATCAAGAAGTGCAGCAACACGTGGAAGAATGTTCTTACCAGTAGTGGTAGAAGCAGCTAAAACGTATTTGTAACTTTTGGCTAAGTCAGCAACTAAGCCAGCTACGTTTTCAGCTAATTGGTTTGCATAAGCCGCGTTGTCAGCAAGCAATACTTTGCTTACGCCAGCAACTTTAGCAGCAGCGTCAGCAACTGCTTGAGCGCCTGAACCAGCAACTAATACAGTAATATCACCACCGATTTTTTGTGCTGCAGCAACAACGTTTAAAGTAGCACCGTTAAGTGTTTGGTTGTTGTGATCAGCGATAACTAAAATACTCATGATTTTATCCTTCCGTATTAGATCACTTTCGCTTCATTTTTCAATTTTTCTACAAGCTCATCTACAGATTTCACTTGTACGCCAGCTTTACGTTCTGCTGGAGCTTCAACTTTAACAGTTTTAAGCTTAGTACCAGCTGTAACACCGTAATCAGCAGGAGATTTAGTATCAAGCGGTTTTTTACGAGCTTTCATAATGTTAGGCAATGCTGCATAACGTGGCTCGTTTAAACGCAAGTCAGTTGTAATGATTGCAGGAAGTGCAAGCTCAACAGTTTGTAAACCACCGTCGATTTCACGAGTCACTTGTACTTTACCGCCATCTACTTTCACTTCAGAAGCGAATGTACCTTGACCAGCACCTAATAATGCGCCAAGCATTTGACCTACTTGGTTAGAGTCATCATCAATTGCTTGTTTACCAAGAAGGATAAGTTCTGGTTTTTCAGCATCAACAACACCTTTTAAGATTTTAGCAACTTCTAAAGCGCCAATTTCGTCAGTGGTTTCAACTAAAATACCGCGGTCTGCACCCAAAGCCATTGCAGAACGGATTTGTTCTTGAGCTTCTTTAGGGCCAACAGAAACAACAACGATTTCTGATACTGTTCCTTTTTCTTTTAAGCGAACCGCTTCTTCCACTGCGATTTCACAAAATGGGTTGATTGACATTTTAACGTTGGTAAGGTCAACCCCACTATTGTCCGGCTTAACACGAACTTTAACGTTGGCATCAACCACGCGTTTTACAGCAACAAGAGCCTTCATGTAATCCTCGGCTGTTCTAGCAAAAGTAAATGTTGAGAAAAGTATATTAACTCTTCGATTAAAATTTTTTAGGTACCCTATCTTGCAATGTGTTTGGCATTTCGGTCAAGTCACAATTTTCTGGAACAGTACAAAAAAAATGAAATCATCAGTTCATAAAAAAAATTTTATACATGATTACCCTCTATTTTATTCTTTTTAAAGTCTATTTTATACATTGATTTTTATTATCTTTTTATTTTATTTACCTTATTAGTAAGAAACATAAGCACGGTGTAAAAGACTCAAAATTTGTCGTTTTCAGGCTATATATGCTGACAAATTGTGCAAAGATCAAAATGGTCAATTGGGTAATTTCACCCTTTTTCTTTATACAAATTTGTAAATAAATACAAATGATCTCTACATTCACCTTATTTAGTGCAATCAAAGTCGCGTATTGATAAATAATTTAACTTAAATGACTTAATGCTTGGTCGCTCGCGGATGAGCTTGATCATACACTTGAGCCAAATGATCAAAATCGATATGCGTATAAATTTGCGTAGTCGATAAGTTGCTATGGCCTAACATTTCTTGGACTGAACGCAAATCACCGCTACTCGATAACATATGGCTGGCGAAACAATGTCGAAGTAAATGCGGATGTAAATCGACATTTACACCGGCTCTTTGCGCCTGAAGTTTTACACGTTTCTCGATTTGCCGTGGAGTAAGCACACCACCTCGTTGAGAAATAAAAACAGAAGCATTTTGGTCAAAATGGCCTTTCCAGATTTTATAAATTTTGAGCCAGTCCAATAGACTTTCTTTTGCCTTTTTCCCAAACGGGACAATACGGGTTTTATTTCCTTTACCCGTAATACGAACAAGATGACGATTAAAATCGATATCTTTAATGGTTAGGCCTTGTAGTTCTGCGAGTCGTAAACCACTTGAATACAGTAGTTCCAACATGGCTTTGTCTCTTAACCAAAGCTGCTGATCAATTGGTTTTTCCGGCATGGGTTGATCTAAAATTTGATTAACCGTTTCTATGTCGATCATGCCCGGCAAGGGTCTAGGCTGACGTTTTAACTTAAAGTCGTCAGTGGGATTAATTTCTAGATATTTGCCTTGTTCCGCCCACTTCATAAACTGACGAATAGAAGTGAGGTGACGCTGCATGCTACTTGCGCTTAACTGGTCTTGCTCAACACGTTGAGCTAGATATTCACGTAAATCTGAAGCTTCAACATTTTTTAAATCAATTTTTTTTGAGTCACAGAACTCAAGAAAGCTTTTCACATCTCGCTCATAAGCCGTGATTGTATGCTCAGACTGATTTTGAATTTTTCTTTCTTTCAACCACATCGAGAGCAGTTGTAATGCAAAATCCAAATTGCTCTCCATTTATTTGCCCATTTTTTTTTGAGTGTACCAAAAACTAATTGATCATGAAAATTTCATATCGCACAGCATAATGAATCTAACTTATATATTACACTTCACTTTAAGTATTCGTCGGAACCTTGCTGTCATGACTACCATACTCATTCCCTACTTAATTGCCATTACTTTACTTACGCTTACTCCTGGCTTAGATACGACTTTAATTATTCGTACCGCTACACTTGAGGGTAAATCTAAAGCGTTCCAAGCAGCTCTAGGAATTAGTCTTGGCTGTATTGCTTGGGGAGTTGTCGTGGCCTGCGGTTTAGGCGCTCTACTTATGGCATCTGATTTAGCTTTTAATATTCTAAAATGGATGGGAGCTGCTTATCTCGCATGGCTTGGTTTAAATATGATTTTAAAACCACGTAGCCGACTCGCAGATATGCAAGAAAATAATTCCAATCGCTCTACTTCAGAGAATTGGTTTATCAAAGGTTTCTTTGGCAATTTACTCAATCCTAAAGTTGGCATTTTTTATATTTCATTTCTTCCGCAGTTCATTCCAGCGCAAGCATCGGCTGTTACTTGGGTAATGGGACTTGTAATGATTCATGTGGTGATTGGAATAATATGGTCAACTTTATTAATTTTAGCTATGCAGCCACTTTCACGTTATCTAAAACAACCTAAATTTGTGAAATATATGGATCGAATTACGGGCAGTATTTTTGTATTGTTCGCATTGAAATTAGCTTTCAGTAAGAGATAACTTAAAAAAAAGCGTGCTAACGCATAGCACGCTAAATAATAGCTAAAGATTTACATGAAGTTTTTTAAGTAGGTTTCTATTTGGACTGCAACTTCATCGGCATGTTTTTCTGCTAATTGATGGTCCCCACCTTTCACAACATATAACGTCGACTTTTCAAACTTTTGATTTAAATATTGGCCTACCTGAACTGGGCTCACTGGATCTTTATCGCCCCAGATTAATAAAGTTCCAACATTTATATCTGGCAAAAACTCTTCGTAGTTAGCATGAGTGGTAACAAACCAATCTGGATATTTTAAAAATGTTTGGCGATATGCTTCACGCCAGTCTTGAACATTAAATCGTTTAAGGTTGATTCCACCAGAAGTAGCAATTAAGACCAACCCTTTCACCAAATGAGGTTTTTTTAGCGCTGCGGCAACGGCAAAAATCCCACCCATAGATTGGGCAACAATGATAGATTCTTCATTAATTTGATCGACCACATAATTTGTTAGGTCTTCAAAACTCTTCACTTCAAGGGATTCTGGTGTATCTCCAAAACCGGGGTAACCAATAATTTTTGTACGGTATTGCTGAGGTAATTTTTCAATTAAAGGATGCCAAAATGCAGTACTGCCTGACGCACCGGGTAAGAAAATTAAATTATTCATATTTTTTATAAAGTAATGAAATTAAAAAATTATTGTACATATAAAAAAAGCCTCTTTTATCACTTTAACTGATGAAAAGAGGCTTCTATTTAGGCTATGCGATTAACCTTGGAAATAACGTAAATCCAAACGCCCATCATATACATGGGTTGTTGGACCAGTCATCCAAACAACATCACCTTCTTGCCATTCAATTTGTAGCTTACCGCCGGCAAGTTCAACTTCAACTGAGTTAGCAAGCAAACCACGGCGCATGCCACTGACCGCAGCAGCACATGCTCCTGTACCACAAGCGAGTGTTTCACCTACACCACGTTCAAATACACGTAAACGCACATGCTTTTCATCAATTACCTGCATAAAACCAGCATTCACACGTTCAGGGAATCGTTGATGTGATTCAACTTGTGGGCCAATACCTGCTACATCAGCAGTGAGTACGTCTGGAACAATAGTGACCGCGTGTGGGTTACCCATGTTGACCACATCAATACTAATGTTTTGGTCATTTGCTAACTCAAGGGTATACAAAGCTTCTGGTTGCTCAGCAATGAATGGAATTTCATTTGGTAGAAACTTTGGGTAGCCCATATTTACGCGCACCCACCCATTTTGCCCAAGCTCTGGCTTTACAATACCTGCTTTGGTTTGTACGGTAATGTTGGTTTTATTGGTTAAATGACGTTCATGTACAAAACGAGCGAAACAACGTACGCCATTACCACACTGTTCAACCTCAGAACCATCTGCATTGAAAATGCGATATTTAAAGTCAGCTTCTGGTAAATCTGGTGGCTCAACAATTAAAAGCTGGTCAAAGCCAACACCAAAGTGTCGATCTGCCAAACGTTGAATGGTTGCCGTATCTAAGTAAGCTCTTTGGCTAATCAGGTCAACCACCATAAAGTCATTGCCTAGGCCATGCATTTTGGTAAATTCTAATAACATCTCATTTACTCCTCAGGCAATAAACGTTCTTTTTCCCAAAGCGACTCAACCGTTTCACGTTCACGAATTAAATAGCTCTTTTCACCTGATACCATGACTTCTGCTGCACGGCCACGCGTGTTGTAATTTGAACTCATGACAAAACCATAAGCCCCTGCACCGAGTACAGCCAACAAGTCATTTTCTTGTAATGCGAGTGAGCGATCTTTACCAATAAAGTCACCTGTCTCACAAATCGCACCAACGAGATCCCATACTTTTTCTTCAGTATCGGTACGTGGCACAACAGGCTGAATATCCATCCAAGCTTCATATAAAGCAGGACGAATCAAATCATTCATTGCTGCATCAATAATGGCAAAGTTGCGATGACTTGTTGGCTTCAGTAAATCAACTTGGGTTAAAAGCACACCCGCATTTGCACTAATGCTACGACCCGGCTCCATATAAACCTTGAGACCTAGTTTTTCTAAAGCTGGTTTCATAGAGTTTGCATATTCTTCAACACTTGGCGGCGTTTCATCTTTATAGCAAACCCCTAAACCACCACCGATATCGATATGTTTAAGATTGATACCAAGTTTTTTCAACTCTTCAATCATTAGCATGACACGGTCTAAAGCATCAACAAACGGTTTAGTTTCAGTGAGCTGCGAACCAATGTGACAATCAATACCTACAATTTCAAGATTAGGTAAAGAAGCTGCGTATTGATAAGTTTCATAAACGGTATCACTTGGAATACCAAATTTATTTTCTTTTAAACCAGTTGAAATATAAGGATGCGTTTTTGCATCAACGTCTGGATTTACACGTAAAGAAATCGGCGCTTTCTTGCCTAAACGAGCTGCCACTTTTTGAAGGCGGTCTAATTCGGCATAAGACTCGACGTTAAAGCAAGCAATACCTACATTGAGTGATGTTTCAATATCTGCTTCGGTTTTACCTAAACCTGAAAAAACAACTTTAGATGCATCCCCACCCGCTTTTAAAACGCGTGCCAGCTCACCACCAGATACAATATCAAAACCCGCACCAAGTTTTGCCAAGACACTAAGAACCGCTAAATTTGAGTTAGATTTCACCGCAAAACAGATTTGATGATCAATAAAATCAAAAGCACGGTCCATATCCAAGTAATGTTTTTCAAAAGCCGCTTTTGAATAAACATACAAAGGTGTGCCAAATTGCTGCGCAAGCTGCTCCATAGAACATTGCTCTGCATGCAATACTCCATTAATGCGAGTGAAACTCATGAATGTGTCCTTATTTCAAAGCTTAAGGTGATGTAGTTTGGTTTTGGGCTGATGATGAATCGACTGGCTGTTCAGACTTTTCATCCTTTTGCACAGCTGGTTTTGATTCTTTATTACGATAAAGCAAGTATTTTGCACGGTTGTCATAATTTGGATCAGAAGGTAGCTGCAATGCTCCTGACTGACCGCAAGCTGTAAGCAAAATACTGCTGCTCAATAAACTGATGAGGCAAATGACACGAAGCATCTGAGCACCTGATTTAAACAATTCGATGCAGTATACCGTGATCATGCAGGCGGCTAAAGAGTAAACTTGAATAGAAAAACAATATGCATAAAAAACGCCAGCTTTTCAGCCAGCGTTTCATCATAACCAAATAAATTTAATTACTTTTTATGACGCGGTTTATAAAAGAAGAAATAACCAATGATCAAGATAACAAACCAAATTGGGCTGACTTTAAGCGCTTTAAACGTGTCTGGCTCTAAAGACAGCACGTAAATCATGCCCACAAAGAAAATAATTGTGATCCAACAGGTAAATAAACCACCCGGCAATTTAAATGTTGATTTGGCATGCAGTTCAGGGCGTGTCGTGTAGTAACGGATATAACTCCAGATAATAAGTAACCACACGCAAATGAACAAAATGGTTGAAAGCGTCGTTGCTAGCGTAAATGCTTCTACTGTATTAGGTACAAAATACTGTAATGCTGCACCTAACAATAAACACGCAGCAGAGAAATACAATGCATTTGCAGGAACTGCTCGTCTATTCAGTTTACCAAAAGCTTTCGGTCCTTGATCTTCACGCGATAAACCAAACAACATACGACTTGTTGAGAATACACCGCTATTCATTGATGACATAACCGATGACAACACCACCAAGTTCATCAAGATTGCTGCCGCTGCAACACCTGCTTGGCTAAACAAGTTTACAAACGGGCTAATCGCAGGATCAATTCTGTTCCACGGCGTTACAGACATCACAATAAGCAATGCCAACACATAGAAAATAATGATACGAATTGGAATGGAGTTAATTGCTTTTGGCAAGTTACGTGCTGGATCTTTTGTTTCCGCAGCCGTTGTTCCCACAAGTTCGACACCAACGAAAGCAAAGATTGCAATCTGGAAACCAGCCAAGAAGCCATGCACACCTGTTGGGAAGAAACCACCATTCGCCCACAAGTGAGTAAATGAAGCAACCTCACCCGTACTAGACGTAAAGCCAGTAAAGATCATCCATAGACCTACAGCAATTAAAATGATAATTGCTAAAATCTTAATGAGTGCAAACCAGAACTCTAACTCACCAAATAAACGTACTGTCAGTAGGTTTAAACCCATAATAAATACAATCGCAGCAACACTAATCATTGCCCCTTCGACAGGCGAGAAAGGTAGACCATTATTGAAGAATTGTAAGTAGTAGATAATTGCAGAAAGGTCAGCGATACCAATCGTGATCCAACATAACCAGTATGTCCATCCCACAAAGTAACCCGCCCATGGGCCAATTAAATCTGTGGTGAAGTCAATAAATGATTTATAGGCAAGATTTGAAAGAAGTAATTCACCAAGCGCGCGCATGACAAAAAACACCATCACGCCAATAATCAAATAAATGAATAAGATCGATGGACCAGCAAGACTAATTGTTTTGCCTGATCCCATAAATAATCCGGTACCAATTGCACCGCCAATCGCGATCAGCTGTAAATGCCGATTGGAGAGGCTTCGATGGAGTTCACCTTGTTCATGAGGCTCACTCAGATTTTGATTCGACATTTTATGAATACACTCCAGTAATTTTTTTAGTCCGTTAGCTAAATCCAAATCAAAAAGACGATATCGCACCATTTGCAGGTATCTTTTAAATGTATATTTTTTGACAACTTTTCAGCTAACCAATTTTGTCTGTATTGCTGATGATTCCAAGCTACATACAATTAAATCCGATAATACGCACAAGCCCATAGCAATACAACGCACTTTTTTGGAACATCCAGTTTCTCATTTAATGATCAATCTCATATGAAAAAAGGTGGTCAATATGACCACCTTTTTAGCTATTTTGGTTGTTAAACTCTAGCTTCCTGTTTTCTTAACTTGCGCATTCAGTTCTTGGTTTTTCTTCAAGCGCTCTTCCCAGAATGTCGCATTTTTAATTCCTAATTTAATAGGATCAAATGTGTACTCTTTTACTCCCGCTTTTTGTTGTTCTTCGTAATCTTTTAACGCCTTAATCGTTGGTTTATAAATAAAGTACGTTACGACAATACCAATAATATTAATCCATGCCATTAAGCCGACACCAATATCACCAATACCCCAGATATAGCCTGTGGCACTCAGTAAACCATAACCTACAGCAAGAATGATTGAACATTTCACAATGAACAATAATGATGGTGATTTTGTAATGTAGCTCAAATAAGCAAGGTTTGTTTCTGCTATATAGTAATAAGCTACGATGGTGGTGAAAGCAAAGAAGAATACGGCTAAAGCAACAAAGATCTGACCAAAATTACCAAAAATAGTGCTCACAGCCATTTGTGTAAATGCAGGAGAACCAATTTCAGTCGAGGCAGGAACATTTTGAACAATGAATTGACCTGCTTCTAAAGCCCCCTGAACATTATATTGGCTTGTCATTAAAATCATAAATGCAGTAGCAGAACAAACAATTATACTGTCAAAGTGAATTGAAAAAGATTGTACTAAACCTTGTTGAGCTGGATGTTGAACTTCTGCTGCCGCTGCTGCGTGTGGACCTGTTCCTTGCCCTGCCTCATTGGCATAAACACCACGTTTTACCCCCCAACCGATTGCAGCACCAAGACCTGCCATTGGAGTAAATGCATCTGTAAAAATCAGGCTTAATACTTTTGGAAGATCTGAGATGTTAACCACAACAATGATAACAGCCATGAGGAAATAACCAATTGCCATGAAAGGTACAACCAGTTCAGCAAACTGAGCAATTCGTTTAATCCCACCAAATATGAGGATAGCAAGCAAACCAATTACGACAACTAAAGCAACAAGTTTATAAACACCTACATCACCAAAAATAATTGCACCTTCACCAGTAATCTGAGTAAAAGCTTTTCCTACTGCATTTGCTTGAATACCCGGTAAAAACAAACCACAAGCAACAATTGCAGCAATAGCAAATACAATTCCCAACCAACGCTGACCTAATCCTCTATCAAAATAAAATGCTGGGCCACCACGATATTGTCCCTGATACTCAACTTTATAAAGTTGACCAAGTGTTGACTCTACATAAGCTGTGCCAGCACCAAAGAATGCTACCATCCACATCCAAAAAACTGCACCAGGTCCACCAAAACCAATTGCTGCAGCAACACCCGCAATATTACCTACACCAATACGACCAGCTAGAGATACGGATAAAGCTTGAAATGATGAAACTCCCTGTTCTGAAGAAGTCCCTTTTATTAATAGTCTGGCCATTTCTTTAATTTGGCGGACTTGAACAAATCGTGTCAAAATAGAAAAGAATAAGCCGACGCCTAAGCATAAGTAAATCAGCGCCTTACTCCATATAATACTATTAACCCAATCAACAATTTCTGCTGCACTCATAGATATCAACCTTTGTATTTTTTAAATACAATACTCATATTATTTTGTTCATTTTCACTTCAGCAATATCCATGCCATACTTATAATAAACAGTGAGATATACACCTTAGTAAAAATACCTTCCTTGGGGATAGCTTAGATTTTTTATATCCACTGAAAACAAACTCTATCTGACTTGTAAAAATCTTATATCGTGTTATTTTTGGTGTCTTTCCCTTATTAGTTCCTTAGAAGATCTCTTCAAATTCCATATTATCTTTTATGAAAATTTTTGGAAAAAGAATGAAAAACCTCCTAAGAACTATATTTATATAATATCGAGCAAAATTTCAATTTTTTATGAGTAAAGTCAAAACTGTTTACCGTTGCGAGCAATGTGGTGCCGATCATCTTAAATGGGCTGGTCAGTGCTCAGAATGTGGTGAATGGAATTCTCTGACTGAAGTCAAACTCGAGCCAACTACAGCCCATCGCGCGCGTCCTAAAATTGGGGGCTATGCAGGCCAAGTTGCCAATATCACAACACTAAATAAAGTTTCGGTTTCTCATGAAACCCGCTTACCTACAGGTATTAGCGAGTTTGACCGTGTACTTGGTGGTGGTTTGGTCACAGGCTCAGTGGTACTGATTGGTGGTGACCCTGGTATTGGTAAATCGACTATTCTTTTGCAAACCGCAACCCATATGGCAAGTGCAAAAAGCTCTGCACTTTATATTACGGGTGAAGAGTCATTGTCTCAGGTGGCCTTACGTGCTCAGCGTCTTGACTTGCCTACTGACCAATTAAAAGTCATGGCTGAAACCTGTGTTGAACGCATTTGTGAAGTTTTAGAGCAAGAAAAACCTGTTGTTGCAATTTTAGATTCAATTCAAACGCTTTATACAGAAACGCTCCAGTCTGCACCAGGTGGTGTCTCACAAATTCGTGAATCTGCTGCTTTATTGACCCGTTATGCAAAAAATAGTGGCACGGCACTCTTTATTGTTGGTCACGTGACCAAAGAAGGTGCGCTCGCAGGTCCACGTGTTTTAGAACACATGGTGGACTGCGTACTTTATTTTGAAGGTCAGTCAGACTCACGTTATCGTATGATTCGTGCTGTTAAAAACCGTTTTGGTGCAGTTAACGAACTGGGTGTGTTTGGCATGACTGATAAAGGCTTACGTGAAGTAGCCAACCCTTCTGCTATTTTCCTAAGCCGCTACGATGAAGCTATTCCCGGTTCAATTGTTATGATTAGCCGTGAAGGAACTCGCCCACTTTTAGTTGAAGTTCAAGCTTTAGTCGATGATGCTCAAGGACAACCACGACGTGTCGCTCTTGGTCTTGAACAAAACCGCTTAAACATGTTACTTGCTGTCATGCACCGTCATGGTGGTGTGCAAACCACAGGACAAGATGTCTATGTCAATATTGTCGGCGGTTTAAAAATTACTGAAACAGGTTCTGACTTAGCTGTTTTACTTGCCTGTGCTTCGAGTTTACGTACCAAAGCATTACCACAGCAACTTGCAGTTTTTGGTGAAGTTGGACTTTCAGGTGAAATTCGCCCAGTACCAAATGGACAAGAGCGCTTGAAAGAAGCTGCAAAACATGGCTTTAAATATGTCATTTTACCTAGAGGCAACGCACCACAAAAAGAGATTCCGGGCGTTCAAGTGATTGCTGTGGCACGCTTACATGAAGCCCTCAATGAAGCAATGCAACTCAGTGATGAATTGACATAAAAAAACATATTTTTATAGTTGAAATTTAGTGTAAATGGCTGCATAAATACAATTACAAATTAATTTTAAACAGGAATTTCCTATGGAAGTACACCAGCGCGGCTTGATAACGGGTATTTTAATGGCTGCTTTGGCAATTTCTCCGCTTGCTGAAGCAAAACGTGCAGGTGGTGGTAAAAGCCACGGCATGGCACGCTCTACCACTTCAAGCCAGTCATATCAACAACCTCGTCAAGTGGCTCCAGTTCAACAACCTGCTACAGCACCTCAAAGATCTGGTCCGGGTGTGGGTTCAATGGTTGCGGCTGGTGTAGCTGGTGCTGCCGTAGGTGCTGTTGCAGCACATGCTTTAGCTGATGATAAACCAACATCAACTGAACAACGTGTAACCCAGCCAGACAATCAGCAACAAGCTGCTCAACAACAAGAGAAGAAAGGTGGTATCCCAGGTTGGTTATGGGTATTACTTGCTGCTGCTGTTGCCTTTTTTGTATTTCGCAAATTTGGCGGGAAAAAAAAATTAGCAGCGAATAATCCTTATGCTCCAAACAGCAACGGTCAAAACACTTTTGGACGTTCGGCTACGCCAACTAACTCAAACGACAACACCAATATTTTTGGTCAGTCGGTTGCTGGCGGTACAGCTGCAACTCAGGCTCCATTTGGTGGTGCAACAACAAGTAACGGCAACCAGTTACCAGATGGTAGCGAGCCTGCTTCTTTCTTACGTGTTGCTCGTCAGCGTTTTAACCACATTCAGTCAATTAACAGTGCAAGTAACGTTGAAGAAATTCGTCGCTACTTAACACCTGAGCTTTATAACTCTATGTATAACGACATCATGGAGAATCAAGATCAGGACGTTGCTGAATTTAGTAACTTAAACGCAATGGTTGTAGACAGTGCGACTGAAAATGGTCAATACATTGTGAGCGTACGCTTCACAGGTACAGTAAGTGAAGATTTAAATAGCTTGCCACAGCCATTTACTGAAATCTGGCACTTTGTAAAACCTGTTGGCTCTCAGCAAGACTGGGTTGTTGCAGGTATTCAACAAGCTTAATTTAAATAAGCTCTAAATAAAAAAGCCACACTATGTGGCTTTTTTATTTGATTGTTTTTAAGCAATTTCGGCTGGAAATGCGATGACTTTTTCAATTTTAAGTTGATCGGTTGCAACCATAAGTAATCGGTCAACTCCCAAAGCGATCCCTGAACATTCCGGCATATGAGGTAACGCAGCCAGCAAATGCTCATCTAATGGCATGACATGAAGCCCTTGCTTAGCCCGTTCTGCATTATCTGCTTCAAAGCGTGAACGTAACACGTCTGCATCGAGCAATTCATCGTAAGCATTGGCAAGCTCTAAGCCTTCAATATAAACCTCAAAACGCGCTGCGACCTCTTCCCCATCTTCATCTACTTTCACTTTCGCCAAAGACGCCATTTCTGGTGGAAAGTCAGTTAAAAAGACAGGTGCATCAAAACCTAAACTTGGCTCAACAAAATGAGAAAACAACAAATCCATATAAGCTAAACGATCATCACCTAAATCGAGATTTAACCCCACACGATTTGCTGTATCTTTGAGTTGCTTCAAAGTGGCCTGCAAAGGATTAATGTCTAAACGGTCCTGAAAAGCATGCTTATAACTTAAAATAAATGGACGAACTTCACCAAAACGATGCTGTAAACAGGTTTGCAATAAATCGGCTGTTTCATGCATTAATGCTTTTAAGTCTAAACCCGGACGGTACCATTCAAGCATGGTAAATTCACTGTTGTGTTTACGACCATGTTCATCGTCACGAAAAACCTTGCATATTTGATAAATTGGCCCGCTACCACTGGCTAGCAAACGTTTCATAGCAAACTCAGGAGAAGTCTGTAAATACTGAGTCTGCAATTTGCCATGAATATGACGTAAAGTCTGAACCGAAGCTAAATGCACATCGGTAACGCCTGCTTGTGAAACGATTGGTGTTTCAACTTCCATGACATCACGTTCTGCAAAGAACTGACGGATTTGGGTATAAAGCTTAGCACGAGCCTTTAAAGCATCAATTGAACAAGTAGGTTGATAACTTAAACTCATGCCTGTGGTCCCCCATGTGCTGCCCATTCACGGCGCAGCGGATAATTCTTACGTAATAAATCAAATGCTTTTTGCTCTACTTTACCGTCTTTAACGCAGGCACGGATGTTGGCATCATCTTGAGCAATATCATAAATTTGAGATAGTTTTTGCTTTAAAACCGCTTTTAAATCATGTCCTGAAAAATAGTCTTCGCATGCAGGTAACTGGGTCTCGAAACGCTTGTTGATGTCATATCCAAATTTTTGGCAGAACGCTTCATAAATCATTTGTGTACCGCGAGCCTTACCTTCGAGGCTATAACCTGCAATATGCGGTGTTGCCAACGCTAACATATTTAAAAGCTCTTCTGATATCACTGGCTCATGTTCAAATACATCGAGCACCACTTTTCGCTGGGTATGTTGAATGTCTTGCATTAAAGCAGCTTCTTTCACGACTGGACCACGAGCGCTATTAATTAAAATTGTGTCAGGTTGAAGTGCTGCAAAAGCATTTTCGTCAAACAAATGATATGTCGCATGTTCACCGTTTTTGGTGAGCGGTACATGAATTGAAATGGCATTGGCTTGTTGCAATACGGTTTTAAAGCTTACATTTTCAATTGAATCTAACTGCACATATGGGTCGAAGCCAATTACATTCCAGCCAAGCAACCGAGCCATATAGGCCAAACGTTTACCTACGTTGCCAAGACCAACAATGCCTAGCGTAAATTTTTCTTGTTGTTCTAAAAGGTTCGCATCTAAATGCAGTAAAGCGGTGATGACATATTCAGCAACTGCCTGTGCATTACAACCTGCTGCATTGGCCCATGTAATATCATATTTTTCTAGGGCTTGAATATCTAAATGATCGGTTCCGATTGTGGCACTACCCACATATTTTAAAGCGGTATTTTGAATTAAACTTTCGTTCACTGCGGTGACTGAACGAACCAATAAAGCTTCAGCATCTTTTACATCTGCGTGCGTTAAGGTGCGTCCTGCATGGTGTTGAATATCGCCAAATTCTGAAAAAAAGTAATCGGTAAATGCCAAGTTTTCATCTGCGACGATTTTCATTGTCTGCAACTCATAGCTTATAAAAACGTTATTATCCTTTGAGTTGCAATAAAGCACAATGTTCAAGGCGCTAAATTCACACAGGGTTTCTAAGTTTGGCTTATCTACAAACCACCGCCTAAATAAAAATAGGCCATGACCGCAAGTGTTATCCAAATTAGAATAATAAGAACAGCAACTAAATAATTTCGTGGTGCTTTTTCATGTTCCTCTAACCACTCATTCGCTTGCTGTTCTGCATCAAAAATGACTTGTTCTGGTGTAAACCGAAGTGCTAACCAAATGAGTATGGGCAAAATAATCGCATCATCTACAAAGCCCAAAATAGGAATAAAATCTGGAATTAGGTCGATGGGACTAAAAGCATAAGCTACAGCCACCACAGCAATAACTTTTGGCAACCAAGGCATTTGAGGATGTCTTGATGCAAACCAAAGCATAATAATCTGTTTTCTTAGACGTTTTGCCCATTCTTTTAGTGATTGTACCCAAGACATTAGGACTGTCTCTGAACCTGTAGAGTTTTATCATAATCTATAAAATCTACCCATAGCTTAAAAGCAACAGAAATGTCAGATGAGCTTTGTTTTAAGACAAATATATTTTAAATGTCAGTATATAAAACAAACCTATCTCCCCTACAGAAACTTGCCAATGTCAGACCAGATTGTTTGGCTAAGTGAATAGCCATACTGGTCGGTGCTGAAATTGAAGCTAGCAAGCTAATATTCAACTGGGCACATTTTCGTATTAGTTCATAACTTGCCCGACTGGTCATGACCACAAAACCTAAACTGGTGTCGTAGTTTTCTTGCGCTAAATAACCAATTAATTTGTCCAAGGCATTATGGCGGCCGACATCTTCAAATAAAGCCACGATTTGACCATCAACCACCCAAGCTGCGGCATGTGCTCCACCTGTTAAAGCGGTAATTTCTTGCTGGGCTTTTAAATGGGAAATGGCACTCGGAATTTGCTCAAGCCATAGCTTTGATGCATGCGTTGTAATTTTGGGAACATCTAACTGAAATTGCTCTAAGCTCTCAATGCCACATAAACCACAGCCTGTACGACCTACCATCATACGGCGGTGTTGTTTTAAAGCAGTAAATGCTCTCGATGAAATGGTCATTTCCACCGTAATTCCCAATTCACTTTGATGTACATCAAGCGCATATAGCTCTTTTAAACTGGTCAAAATACCTTCTGAGAGACTAAAACCTTTGGCAAATAATTCGACATCGGTTGGTGTTGCCATCATCACCGCATGTGAAATACCGTTATACACCAAGGCAATCGGGTACTCTTGCACAATATGATCTAAAACATTTTCAGATTCGGTTTTGTTAAACCGCTGTACTTGTAATGTTTCAACCCCATAAGAATGTGGTGTCAAAGTTATTTCCCTTATTTCAAAATGGCGCTTGTTTAGAGCGCCATTTGTTTGAATTACATTTTAAATGTGGTGTTTGATTTAAAGGCTGCTGACTTTTCTATCTGCATCTTCAGGGTCAACGGCTGTTGCCAAGTTAAAGTGCTCAGGTGCATTTCCGGGATGCAAAATCACAGGAACACTTTTTGATGCCGGAATCTTGGCATATTTGTCATGACTGCTTAATGCCACCAAAGGATTGGTTTCCGGATAGTAAGCGGCCAAGCTGCCACGCGGAATGTTGTAAGGCACAATACGGAAACTATGCACAATACGCTTCACACCATCTGAGAAAACACTTTCAATATCGACCCACTGATTTGCTTCAAAGCCTGCTTCATCAATATCGGCTTGATTCATAAACAACACACGGCGCTGACCAAAGACCCCACGGTAACGGTCATCTAGACCATATAGTGTCGTGTTGTATTGATCATGAGAACGAGTAGTCATTAAGGTATATACCTTACTTTCGGTATATGCCGCAGCGTACTGATTTTCCTTATCGGCATAAACCTCACTCAGAGGTGTAATCATAAACTGCGCTTTACCACTTTTTGTATTCCAGATATGCTGATTGGCCGGATGCTCTAAGTGAAAACCGCCCGATTTATAAACGCGTAAATTAAAGTCATGGAACTCATCAAATACATCGGCAATTGAGTCACGAATGCGGTCATAGCTCTCGATATACCATTTCCATTTAATCTGACTGTCTGGAAGTACCGCTTCAGCCATTCTTGCCACAATATCCGGTTCAGACAAAATATTTTTAGAAATTGGCGTGTTGCGCCCTGCCGACAAGTGAACATTACTCATTGAGTCTTCAACTGAAATGGCTTGTGGGCCATGAAGCTGCTCATCAATTTCGGTACGACCTAAACACGGCAAAATGAGTGCATCTTTACCACACACCAAATGACTACGATTTAATTTTGTTGCGACATGAACAGTTAAATCACATTTTCTAAGTGATTCTTGGGTATATGGGGTATCGGGGGTTGCAACTGCAAAGTTTCCGCCTAAACCAATAAAGACTTTAACCTCGCCTTCAGCCATAGCTTTAATGGTTTCGACTACACCATGCCCATTTTTTCTTGGTGATTTAATACCGAATACACGGTCAATGCTATCGAGCAGCTTAGGACTAGGCAACTCATTAATACCCATAGTTCGGTCACCTTGCACGTTACTGTGTCCACGAACCGGACACAGCCCTGCACCCGGTCTGCCAATTTGACCACGTGCTAACAATAAATTTGCCAGCATATGTACGTTAGCAGTTCCGTGGCGGTGCTGGGTAATCCCCATACCCCAACAGAAAATTGAACGCTCAGAGTCTAAAAAGAGTTTAGCGAGTTTTTCTAAATGTTCAGGTGACAGACCTGAGTGCTTATAAATATCTGCCCACTCAGTTCTTTCCACCTCAGCAATCATTTCATCGAAACCAACGGTATTGACTGCAATAAAGTTTCGGTCAAAAACGCTTGGTTTACCTGAGGCAATTGCCTTTTTATCCCACTCATTTAAGTGCTTTAACATCCCTAACATGAGAGCATAGTCACCCCCAATTTTTGGCTGGAAATAATAACGACTAATTGGTGTACTGCCGTTAGTCATCATTTCAAGCGGTGCTTGTGGGTCTTGGAAACGCTCTAGGCCTCGTTCTTTAATTGGGTTAATCGCAATAATATTGCCGCCGCGTTTAGACACTTCACGTAAAGTACCTAACATACGCGGATGGTTGGTTCCGGGGTTATGACCAAAACTAAAAATAGCATCGGCTAGGTCAAAGTCGTCTAGGGTGACCGTGCCCTTTCCTAAACCAATCGAGTCGAGCAAACCGACACTTGTGGTTTCATGACACATGTTCGAACAGTCTGGAAAGTTATTTGTACCAAAGCTTCTCACAAATAATTGATATAAAAATGCTGCTTCGTTACTGGCACGGCCAGACGTATAAAACGCCGCTTGGTCTGGGTTGTCTAGTGCATGTAAATGTTGAGCAATCAACTTAAATGCATCGTCCCACGAAATAGGCACATATTTATCGGTTGCAGCATCATAACGAACTGGGTCGGTTAAACGACCTAAGTCTTCTAGGAAAAAGTCACTTTGCTCTGACAGCCAACTGACAGTATGCCCTGCAAAATATTCGGGAGTAACGGTTTTACTGGTTGCTTCAAAGGCAACCGCTTTGGCACCATTTTCACAAAAGTTAAATGCGTGAGCGTCTTTCTTTTCTGGCCATGCACAGCCGGGACAGTCAAAGCCTGTCGGCTGATTAATGTTGAGTAAGGTAATTGAGCCTTTGCCTAAAATATCTTGTCGCTTTAGGTTTCGAGCAACACTGAGCAGTGCGCCCCACCCACCAGCAGGATGAGTATATGGCTCAATTCGCGCAAAACTATTATTTTCCTGTATGTGCTTTTGTTCTTCTGAATTATCCACTTTTTCACCCTCTTATTTCTTTTACACTCAACAGGCTCAATGAAATCACAATTTAATTATGGTTTGATCAAAGCTACCCGCTGTTTACCGATGAGTAGAGTCTGCTTTTGATGTTATTGCTCAAATTTTAAAAACTGGCTCAAGGCTTCTTATAATATGTGCCATATTGTTTACAATTACAATCATTCACCCCAAGTACACCATTTAAATAATACTAATTAAAACAAATGTTTAAAAAATAATAACTGTGGTTTTTACAGATCAAAACATTATTAGCCTTTACCCTTAACAGAGTGAAAGTGTTTTTAAATTGACACTTACATGTGTTTATCTATGGTTTTTTGGCATTAAGCAGTATAAAACAATGAGAAATCTATTCGTATTAGAGCATTTATGAAGGTTGTGATTGCCCCTGACTCATTTAAAGACAGCTTATCTGCTTTAAAGGTAGCTCAGGCCATTGCCAAAGGATGGCAAGCAGTTTTTCCTCATACGGAAACTGTTTTATGCCCAATGGCAGATGGCGGTGAAGGAACCATTGAAGCTGTTTTAGAAGTCTGCAAAGGTGAATGGCGTGAAAAAACTGTGGTTGGCCCCTTAGGTCAGCCTGTTCAAGCCAAATGGGGATGGTTAGAAAAACAAAAAATCGCCATCATTGAAATGGCTCAAGCAAGCGGCATACAATTAGTCCCACCGTCTGAGCGAGACGCTTGCCACAGCACGACGTTTGGAACAGGCCAGCTCATTTTGGATGCTTTAGACGCAGGTGCAAAAGACATAATTTTAACTGTGGGCGGTAGTGCCACTAATGATAGCGGCACAGGTTTACTCAGTGCATTGGGTGCTGTTTTGCTCGATACCAACCAAAAGGTTTTACCCGCAGGTGGCCTCGCTCTAAGCAACCTATCACACATTGATTTAACACATTTCGACTCTCGCATTCAGCACACACGGTTTTTACTGGCTGCCGATGTAACCAATCCGCTTTGCGGTCCAAATGGCGCATCTCATATTTTTGGTCCACAAAAAGGGGCTTCTCCGACTCAAGTAACGTTACTCGATGCAGCGCTTGCACATTTTGCCGATGTCTCGGCACAACTTTTAGGTTTTGACAAACGAGCTGAAGCAGGCTCAGGTGCCGCTGGCGGTTTGGGCTTTGCTGCCAAAAGTTATTTAAATGCGTCGTTTAAAGCTGGTGTTAAAGTCGTGGCTGAACTGAATGAACTTGAGCATAAAATTGCTGATGCAGATTGGGTGATTACGGGTGAAGGTAAATTTGACCAGCAAACTTTAAGTGGCAAAACAGTTTTTGGGGTGAGTCAAATTGCCAAAACACACAATGTTCCTGTCATTGTGATTGCTGGGACATTAGGCGAAGGCTACCAAGCACTTTATGAACATGGGGTTACGGCTGCTTTTTCACTCGCCAATGGTCCCATTACATTAGAACAAGCCTGTGAACACGCAGCAGAACTCATTTATGAAAGAACCGTCGATATTGCAAAATTAATTCAGTTTAGCCAAACCAGCTTGAAAGATAAAATAGTTTAATCGGCTAACTTTAAAAGGCTCTCTTTACAGCTTTCCAATATTTCATCGCTAAGGTTTGATTGGTCTGGGCATGCGCGAGACAAGGCAATTGCCCCTACGGATTGAGCAAGAATATTAATGGCTTGCTTTCTCAACTCTGGCGTTTCCAAAGAAACTTGTTTTGCTCGTTCATTCATAATGAACCGAATAAGTTGCTCAATGCCCTCTTCAAATTCGACTTTTACTTCGTCTGGCTGTCTTGCAGCATCACAAGATAGCGCCGTTAGTGTGCAGCCCAAATCTCGATTATCTCGATGAGTGCGGGACACATAAAGCTGAATAAATTGAGTTAAGTTTAAACCTTGTATTCTTTTCAAAACCTGCTCAAGTCCATGTTTAACAGTAATTGAGACAAGGTCTGTTTTCGAACTGAAATGTTTATAAAAGCCGCCGTGGGTAAAACCTGCGCTAGACATTAACTCGGCAATGCCGACCCCATCGTAGCCTTTGCTACGAAACAGTTGAGTTGCCTTTTCAACAATTTTATCTCGGTTTTCTTTTACCTGAGTTTTACTGACTTTCATGTTGACGCACCCACTTTTATTCACCCTACTGGTCATAATTATACATTGATTATGATTGACATCAAAAATTAGTTATTTTAGATTATGATCATCATCTAAAAAATAAAGCGTGGAGACATCACATGTCAGCTCAATCAAAAGTACTTATTACAGGGGCTTCGTCAGGGATTGGTTCTGTTTATGCAGACCGTTTTGCACAACGTGGCCATAACTTAATTCTGGTGGCACGAGACACCAACCGCTTAGATAAAATCTCGAAGGACCTCCAAGAAAAATACGGTGTACAGGTCGAGTTCATTCAAGCCGATCTATCAAAAGATCAGGACATTAGTAAAATTGAAGATGTACTCAAAAACGATGCTGATATTGAAATTTTGGTAAATAACGCAGGTATTGCACTTAATGGAAACTTTTTAACTCAAGATCGTAATGAGATTGAAAAACTTCTGACTTTAAATATGACTGCAGTGGTGCGGTTGTCTCATGCAATTTCTCAAAAACTCGTAAATAAAGGTAAAGGTGCCATTATTAATTTAGGCTCTGTGCTTGGCTTAGCACCTGAATTCGGTTCTACCATTTATGGTGCAAGTAAATCCTTCATCCAATTTTTTAGCCAAGGTTTACATTTAGAGTTAAAAGATCATGGCGTGTATGTACAAGCAGTATTACCTTCAGCAACTAAAACTGAAATTTGGGAACGTTCAGGTATGGACTTAAGCCAAGTACCACCATTAATGGATGTGAATGATTTGGTAGATGCTGCTCTTATTGGTTTTGATCGCAAAGAAACAATTACAATTCCTGTGCTGAAAGACGAAAATCAATGGAATAATTTTGAAAAATCACGTATCACTTTACTACCAAACTTTTCTTCGGCTGAAGTAGCTCAACGTTATAAAAACTAACAAGTACCGCTACCCAACTCTTAAGTAGGAAAATCTTATGAATGTTATTGATGCTCTCCGTAAGCGCCGTGCAATTAAACGCTTCGACCCTTCTTTTCAGTTATCTGAAGATAACAAGAAAGAGTTATTACAAGAAGTTTTAGAAAATGCACCAAGTGCTTTTAACTTGCAACATTGGCGTCCAGTGATTATTGAAGACACTGAATTAAGACAAAAAATTCGTGCCATTGCTTGGGACCAACCACAAGTTACAGAAGCATCTTTACTGATTGTGTTATGTGCAAAAGTAAATACATGGGAAGCCGATGCTAAACGTGTATGGGATGGCGCGACTCCAGAAGTTCAAAATATTATGGCTGGCGCGATTGACCAGTATTACCGCGATCGTCCACAAACTCAACGTGACGAAGTGATGCGTAGTGCGGGTATTTTTGCTCAAACCCTCATGTTACTTGCTCAAGAACATGGTTTAGATAGCTGCCCTATGGACGGTTTTGACTTTGACGCAATGGCGAAGCTTGTTAACTTGCCTGAAGACCATGTAGTGTGTTTAATGATTGCCGTTGGTAAGTCGGCTTCTGAACCTTACCCACGTGTAGGTAAACTTCCTTACGACGATGTAATTATTCAAAATACATTCTAAGCACTAAAATTTTAGCCCCTCATACTATAAATAGCATGAGGGGCTAACTTTTAACTGGAATGCTATTTTTGCGACATTATTTTGCCTTTTTAGCGTTTAATTTATTGCTTAAACGACGAACTAAAAGAAAAAATAAAGGCACAAAGAAAATAGAAAGTAAGGTACCAGAAATCATACCGCCCGTTACGGCTATACCAATTTCTTTACGGCTTACAGCCCCTGCTCCTGTAGATACGGCCAATGGAAGAACACCTGCGACAAATGCCAGAGATGTCATAATAATTGGGCGTAATCGCTGACCTGCACCTTCAATAATCGCTTCCATTAATGCTTGCCCTGCCTCTAACTTAGCTGCCGCGAATTCAACAATTAAGATAGCATTTTTGGCAGAAAGTCCAATGGTAGTAAGCATAGCCACCTGAAAGTAAATATCATTCACAAAACCAGCTAGACTTGCAGCCACTACAGCTCCAATCAGGCCTAAAGGAATCACTAGCATGACAGAAACAGGAATAGACCAACTTTCATAAAGTGCTGCCAAACATAAAAAAATAAAGATCATTGAGGCTAAATATAACCAAATGGTTTGACCACCAGCTAACTTCTCTTGATAAGACAACCCACTCCACTGAAGGTTAAAGCCTTGTTGCTGATCGACTAACTGCTGCATCTTATCCATAGCTCCACCAGAACTTTCACCAGTTGCCGCAGAGCCTTGTATTTGTACAGCTGAAAGACCATTAAAGCGTTGCAGCATTTGGGGTCCCATTTGCCATTTTACAGAAGAGAAACTAGAAAATGGCGTCATCTGACCTGTCGCACCGCGAACATACCATTGCCCAATATCTTGAGGTAAGGAACGATAAATCGCGTCTCCTTGCATATAAACTCGCTTAACACGACCTTGGTCGATAAAATCATTAATATAAGATCCGCCCCACGCAGAAGATAATGTATTACTGATATCGGCTTGAGCCAAACCAAGTGCACTTGCTTTTCTTTGATCGATGTCAACTTGTAACTGAGCTTTATCTTCTAGACTATTTAGACGGACTGCTGCTAAGCCAGAATCAGCACTTGCTGCTTTTAACACAGTGTTTTGTGCCGTCAGTAAAGCATCACGTCCTTTATTTTCAGCATCTTGTAACCAAAGTTCGAAACCACTTGATTGTCCAAGCCCCCTCACTGCGGCTGGTGAAAGTACCTGAACACGTGCATTACGCAGTGACTTGAAATATGAGTTTGCCCGAGCAATCACTGCTTCTGCTGTGTTTTCACTCCCTTCTCGGTCATCCCAATGTTTGAGTCCAGCAAATGCCATTCCCACATTTTGCCCACTGCCTGCGTTATTTCTACCCATCACCATGAAAATCACATTGAGATTATCCTTTTCTTTCGTTAGGAAATAATCTGCTATCTGATTACCCACTCGTTCTGTTTCAGCGAGTGTCGTGCCTACAGGTGTACTAAACTGGACCATAACCGAGCCTTGGTCTTCTTGTGGTAAAAACCCAGTATTCATTCGCGTATATTGCCAGCCTAACAAAGCTGTAATACCTAAGAATATGATCATAAATATTTTGGGTTTACCTAAAACAGCGAGCAGCTTTGTACGATAGCCTGACTGCCCCTGTTCGACTTTACGATTGAACCAAGTAAAGAATTTTCTCTGCTTATGTTTTTCATTTGCAGGTTTGAGTAAGGTTGCACATAACGCAGGTGAAAGGGTTAAAGCAACAATGGCTGAAAGCACCATAGCCGATACGAGTGTTACCGAAAATTGGCGATAAATAATGCCGACAGAACCACCAAAAAAAGCCATCGGTAAAAATACCGCAGCAAGGACCATCGCAATACCGACCAGTGCACCCGATATTTCTTTCATCGAAATTAGGGTGGCTTGCCGAGCATCAAGATTTTGCTCATGCATAACCCGCTCAACATTTTCTACAACGACAATTGCATCATCTACCAGCAAACCAATTGCCAAAACCATCGCAAATAAAGTCAGCGTATTAATGCTATAGCCCAATATACTGAGTACGCCAAATGTTCCTAACAATACGACAGGAACCGCAATAGCTGGAATTAAAGTCGCACGCCAGCTCTGCAAAAATAAGAACATAACAATAATGACGAGAACAATTGCCTCAGCTAAAGTTTTAATTACTCCTTTTACAGATGCTTCGACAAATGGCGTACTGTCACGTGGATATGCAACTTTTAACCCCGATGGCATAGAGCCGGTTAAACGCGTGACCTCAGCTTTCACCCTTTCTGCGGTTTCTAATGCATTGGCGCCCGAAGCAAGTTGAATAGACATACCTGAAGCTGGCTTTCCATTCAAACGTGTAGAGGTTTGATAGCTTTCTGCACCGCGCTCTACACGAGCCACATCTTTAAGTAAAACAACAGCACCGTTTGTTTGAGTCCGTAAAATAATATTTTCAAATTGGTTGACAGTCTGTAGACGGGATAATGCAGTTACTGTTGCATTTAAAGCCTGTCCGTCACGAGTCGGTAATGCACCTAACTCACCTGCTGTAATTTGTGCATTTTGAGCTTCAATTGCAGTTCTGACATCTGAAGGCATAAGGCCATAGCTATTTAGTTTATGCGGATCGAGCCATATGCGCATTGCATATTGAGCACCAAATACTGTGATTTCACCTACACCATCAACACGACTTAATGGATCTTGAAGTGTGCTCACCATGTAGTCGGATATATCGACAGATGTTCTTGTGTTACTTTCATCGTAAAGTGCAAAGACCAATAAACTGTCACCCTGTGACTTTGTTACGGTAATGCCTTGTTGCTGAACCTCTTGAGGAAGTCGGCTAAGCGCCTGATTGACGGCGTTTTGTACCTGAACCTGCGCTGTGTCAGGGTTTGTTTTTTGATTAAAACTCAAGCTTATACGTGCCTGACCAGCCGAACTACTACTCGATGAAAAATAAAGTAAACCATCAATGCCCTTAATTTGCTGTTCCAAAATCTGGGTCACACTGTCTTCAACAGTTTTGGCAGATGCTCCGGGATAATTTGCAGTGACGTTTACACCCGGTGGTGCAATATCTGGATATTGTTCAATGGGCAAGGTCAAAATAGAAATTGTACCCAAGGCCATAATACAAATAGAAAGAACCCAAGCAAAAATAGGCCGTGCAATAAAAAAACTCGACAACATAGCGTATCCTCAGCTCATTGGTGTGGGTTCAATCGCCATACCGGCATTTAAACCTTGCAAGCCATCAACAATGACTTGATCTCCTTCGTTCAAGCCAGATATCACTAACCAACGGTTATCCATTGCATTTCCTAGCTTAATTTTTCGTTGTTCAGCTTTATTATCTTTTCCGACCACCCATACAAGCGCGTTTCCATCAGCATCTCTGAAAAGAGCGCCTTGGGGGATCAAAATGCTGTTAGGCCGCGTACCCGTTCCAAGTTCTGCGCGCACATACATTCCCGGCAATAAACCATGATTTGGATTTGAAAATGCTGCACGCAACGTGATACTTCCTGTCGCTTCATCCACTGCAATATCACTGAATTTAAAGGTACCTTGCTGCGAATAAGTAGTACCATTTTCAAGCTGTAAACGGACTGAAAGTTGAGTTGGTTTTATTCCATTTTCAGTAAGCTGTTTACGCAACGCCATATATTCATCACTCGACTGGGTTAAATCGACATACATCGGGTCAAGTTTTTGAATGGTTGCTAAAGGGTCTGTTTGAGCCGACGTGACTAAAGCTCCGCGTGTAATTGAAGAGCGTCCTATTCGCCCTGAAATAGGCGCAGTAACTTGTGTATAACGTAAATTTGTTCGTGCTGTTTTTAATACAGCTTCATTTACCGCAACGGTAGCTTTTGCCTGTTCATAAGCACTTAACGCATTATCAAGTTCTTGCTGACTCACGCCATTTACCTTAATGAGCTCCTTATAGCGCTCCGCTTGCAGACGAGTTGAATTCACTGTTGCTTTAGCAAGAGAAAGATTACCAGCAGCCTCATCAACACTATCGCGATAGAGTGACGAATCAATTTTATAAAGCGGTTGTCCTTTATTCACCTGAGAGCCTTCTTTAAACAACTGCTCAACAACTACTCCGTTTACTTGTGGGCGCACTTGTGAGATTTCAGAAGCCACTGTTCTTCCAGCTAACTGATAAGAAGATTCAATCGTCTCTTTTTTTATGGTGATAACACCAACCTTTTGGTTATTTTTAACAATAGGTTTTTCAGAATCACATCCACTTAGAAACAAGAGCACAGGCAATAAATACAAGGTTTTACGACTAAAAAAATGAATATCAGGCATATCGGGAACCCGAGAAATATGGACAATTTATTTACTTTACTGTAAAGTAAATAAATAAGATGTGCAAGAAAACACCATATGTTAAAAAAATCTCCAGGACGTCCCTCTCGAATCCGTCCAACTCTTATAGCAGCAGCACGTGAACTCTTTCTTGAACAAGGTTTAGAAGTACGTTTAGAGGCTATTGCCACTAAAGCTGGTACAAATCGACAAACTTTATATAACCATTTTCCAACCAAAACAGCGCTGCTGATTGAAGTCTTCGATCATTTAAAAGCAGAAATGGAAGCTCCTTTTATTGAGCATCACGTGGATAGCAACAAACGATTAGATCAACGTTTATTTGATATTGGGCACGCTGTGCAAACTCATTTTTATAATGTTGATGCGATTCGTCTGCAACGATTACTGATTATTGCTTTAGTTGAAATGAAAGAGATTCTTCCTAAAATTCAGAATCGTACTCAAGGCAATATTAAGAGGTCTTTAAGTCATATTCTTGAAACTGCACACAATGCTGGCTTAATTCAAGTTGAACATCCTGATGAAGCTGCTAAAGCTTTTTTGGGTGCTGTAATGGGATATTCTTATCCTGCAACAATGTTAGGTGGTGCGCTACCAACTTCTCAAGAATTGAAAAAACTCAATCAAGAAGTTTGTTCAATGTTTTTAAAGGCATGGCAGTATAAAGAATAATTATATAAACAATAAAAGCTCCGTGTTTAGAGGGGCTTTTATTGCCTCAAATCATTAATCGTATTTCTTTAAAGTTTTGATCAAAGCTTCATGAAATAGTTTCGGGTTTTGCATTTGTGGTGAATGTCCCATACCTGCAAATTCAATTAATTCAGCGTTTGGAATTAATTTTGCAGCCTCTTTACCCAGAACACTGTATTGACCAATTTTTTGTTTAACTTCAGGTGGAGCTATATCACTACCAATTGCAGTTGTGTCACCTGTACCGATATACAGCACTGTAGGCACTTTAAGATGAGAAAATTCATAATAGACAGGTTGAGTAAAAATCATGTCGTAAATAAGTGCTGAGTTCCAAGCGACTTTTTCATGTCCCTTCCCTGCATTTAATCCAGCTAACATATCTACCCATTTATCATATTCAGGCTTCCATTGACCTTGATAATAAGTTTTTAATTCATAAGCTTTAATAGACTCTGCACTCACTTTCAGTTCACGCTGATACCATTGATCAATACTGCGATATGGAACCCCTTTTGCTTTCCAGTCCTCTAAACCAATTGGATTGACCATTTCTAATAATTTTGTTTCTTTCGGATACATCAAAGCATAGCGGGTTGCCAACATACCACCTGTTGAATGCGCCAATAAAATAGGTTGTTTAACCCCTAATTTATCGAGTAAAGCATGTGTGTTCTCTGCAAGCTGTTGGAAACTATATTGATAATGATCTGGTTTGCTAGAAGTACAAAAACCGATTTGATCGGGAGCAATCACCCGATAGCCATTTTGTGTTAAAAAACTAATGGTTTCTTCCCAAGTTGCACCACAAAAGTTTTTGCCATGCAAAACCACCACTGTTTGTCCATTAGGTTTTTTGGGTTGAACATCCATATATCCCATTTTTAGATTTTGCTGCTGGGACGAGAAATTAAAATATTGGAGCGGATAAGGATATTTAAATCCTTCTAAATGCTCTCCATACACATTATTTGCAGAACTGACTGTTGATGCAGTAAGACAAGCAAAAAATAAAGACAAGAATGGCAGTTTATTTTTCATCTTTCATTTCTCTCGAACAAATAGGAATAAGGATGTTTTAGCTGAGTTACATCCGAGTTCAAGATCGATTCGAATGTAAAAGTTTTACGGATTATTTAAATAGAAAATTGGATAAACTTTTCTCGACGCCTTCAGGGTTTTCTTCAATTAGCCAATGACCTGTGTTAGGTAAAATTACCGCTTCTAACTTAGCTGGATCTTCCACAAACTTCGCTCTCATTTCTTTAATCAATACGTCATTCACTCCCTTTTCACCACTAAGTGCCATTGCAGGAATAAATAACTTTTTGTTATTTGCTAAAAGTGCTTCATTTTGTAGGGCTGAGTCTTTCTTTGAACGGTAATAACCAAAGGCTGCTTTTAATTTATCTCGAGTCGAATACGGCTCAATCAACTCAGCAAGGAGTTCAGGCGTAAAAATGTCTTTTTTACCTGCATAAGTTTTAATAAAGTACGAGAGAAATAAAGTTGGGTCATTCGCAATTTGCTTTTCGGCAATATCACCAAAACTAAAATAACCAAAATGCCAGCCTAAACCCGGCCCTTTTGGTGAATAACCCGGGTGATTGAATGTCTCCATATCTGGAATTGGAGAATCCATAAAGACAACTTTTTTAACGTAATCTTGATTATTTGCAACTAGAGGGTAAGAGGCCGTATTTCCAATGTCATGACTCACATAATAAATAGGCTTATTCTTGGTAATTTGTTTTATGGCACTTAATAGAATTTTCGATGCATTCTCTGCAGAGTAATCATCGTTAAGTATGGGAGATGATTGACCTAAACCCGGTAAATCTATTGCAATCACTTTATGGTCTTTCATATAAGAAAGCATGACTGGTTCCCACATTTTCCATGTCGAACCAAAACCATGAATAAATACAATTGGTGTGCCTTTAGATCCACCTTCGACGTAATGAAGTTTTACGCCTTCAGACTCGATAAACTTACTAGATAAACCCTTTGCATAAGCATATTGTCCTAACCCTTCAGATTTCACTTTATTAAACATTTGCTGTGAAACGGCTGGTGGTGTATCTATCGACTTTAAGTTTGGGTCATATTCTGCATTTGCATATGAAGAACTAATCAAAATAAAAGCTATAGAAATGGAAATATTTTTAAAATATCTATTCATATTAATGACTCATTTAAAATAAATAATTCATTGCACCCAAGCCTTAAGCCTGAGTGCGATGAATTTCATATTTATTTAAATAAAAAGTTCGATAAACTTTTTTCAACACCTTCGGCGTTTTCTTCCACCATCCAGTGTCCTGTATCTGGCAAGATAATGGCTGTGTAGTTAGCAGGATCAGCTACAAATCTTGCTCGCATCTCTTTAACCAAAACATCATTTACGCCTTTTTGGCCGGTAAGTGCCATAGAAGGAATGGTTAACTTTTTGCCACTAGCAAGTAATGCTTCATTTTGACGAACTGAGTCTGCATGCGAACGGTAATAACCAAAAGCTGCTTTTAATTTATCTCGAGTCGAATACGGTTCAATCAACTCAGCAAGTAGCTCAGGTGTAAAAATTTCTTTTTTCCCTGCATAGGTTTTAATAAAGTACGAGAGAAATAAAGTTGGGTCATTCGCAATTTGCTTTTCAGCAATATCACCAAAGCTGAAATAACCAAAGTGCCAGCCTAAACCTGGGCCATCTGGGGTATACCCCGGATATTCGAACATAGCACGGTCAGGAATTGGCGAGTCCATAAATACAGCTTTTTTGATATAGCCTTGGTTATTTGCAACCAGTGGATAAGAAGCCGAATTACCTAAATCGTGACTGACATAGTAGATAGGCCCTTTACCAGCAATTTTTTTAATCGCACCAATCAAAATTTTTGAGGTATTTTCTGCCGAATAATCATCGTTAAGTATTGGAGATGATTGCCCCAAACCCGGTAAATCAATTGCAATGACTTTATGGTCTTTCATATAAGACAGCATGACTGGTTCCCACATTTTCCATGTCGAACCAAAACCATGAATAAATACAATTGGTGTACCTTTAGATCCGCCTTCAACATAATGAAGTTTTACGCCTTCAGACTCGATAAACTTACTAGATAAACCTTTTGCATAAGCATACTGGCCTAACCCCTCAGATTTCACTTTATTAAACATTTGCTGTGAAACGGCTGGTGGCGTATCTATCGACTTTAAGTTTGGGTCATATTCTGCATTTGCTTGACTCAATCCCAATACACCAATTGCTGCGGACAAAGTCATTACTTTAAAAAATTTATTCATTTTCTTAACCTTAATTTATAGAGTGAGATTATTGAGCAGTTGGATAGTCGGTATAGCCAGTTGCATCGCCGCCGTAGAAATATTCAGATTTTGCTGGTGCTAAAGAATGATCTGACTGTAAACGCTCTACTAAATCTGGGTTGGAAATAAAAGGACGACCAAATGCCACCGCATCTACTAATCCTTTATCAAGAATAGTTTCGGCTCTTTCAAGTGAGTAATTTCCACAAACAATTAATGTGTTTGTGAATAATGAACGGAGTTTTTCTCTGAAACCCACTGGATAAGTATCGCCATGTGGAAGCATGTCCCACTCAGCCAAATGAATATAAGCGATATTTCTTTTTTGTAATTGTTCAGCTAAATAAAGCGTAATTTCTTCGGGTTGTTGGTCTGTCATGCCATTAATGGTTCCCCAAGGTGATAAACGCACCCCTACTCGACCAGCACCAATCGCCTCAATCAATGCATCGACTGTTTCTAATAAGAAACGTGCACGATTTTCGACAGAACCACCATAGTTATCAGTACGCTGGTTCGCATCTGTAGATAAGAACTGGTCAAATAAATAACCATTTGCAGCATGAACTTCAACTAGGTCAAAGCCAGCTTTCACAGCATTTTGAGCAGCTTGAATAAATTCTTGTTTAACGTTTTGAATATCATCTAAATCCATTGCTCTTGGCATCTCGGCAGGTACCATTGCCCCTTCACCTTTTTCATTGGCAATAAATACAGATGCTTTGGCCTGAATTGCAGATGGCGCAATCGGTTGCTCGTGATTAATATGCAATGAAGAGTGCGACATACGCCCAACATGCCATAACTGAGCAGCAATTTTTCCGCCTTTTTCATGTACAGCTTGAGTCGCTAAAGCCCAACCTTGGATTTGTTCATCTGAATAAATACCAGGTGTAAAAGAATAGCCTTTACCTACGTCAGAAACTTGTGTGCCTTCAGTAATGATTAAACCTGCACTTGCACGTTGACCATAATAAAGTGCATTGAGTTCGGTCGGCACATCGTTAGGCTGTGCTGCTCTTGATCTGGTCATTGGTGCCATAACAATACGATTATTGAGTTCAACATCGCCCACAATCACTGGATTAAATAATTTGTGATTCATTTTTTAGCCCTTAAAATATGCATAAGATTATTTATGTAGTGATCACTATATAATCATGCTAAAATACAGTCAACGATTTTTTGTAGTGATCAATACAAAATGGAGAACAAAATGAACAAAACCGCAGGTCGTGGCCGTCCTCGTAATTTCGATCGAGATGCTGCATTAGACAAAGCGATGAATCTATTTTGGCGAAATGGTTATGAAGCAACCTCGATTAATGACCTGACAAAAGAGATGGAAATCAATCCGCCAAGTCTCTACGCTTCTTTTGGAAATAAAGAAAAGTTGTTTATTGAAGCTGTTGATTATTATGTAAAAAGCTTTGGTAATTATCGAATTGAGGCACTTCAAGAGTCTTTAACAGCTCAAGAAGGCATTAAAAATTTGTTAATCAGAACGATTGACCAATTTTATAGCAAGCCAGATAAAACCGGTTGTTTAGTCGTATCCGCAGCATTATCAGGTTCATCTGAAAGTAAAAATGTGCAAGAGATCTTAAGCAATGAGCGTAGAAAGACTGTTGCTCTCATCAAAGCGAGACTTGAGCAAGGTCAAAAAGATGGCGATGTAGCTGAAAGCTTAAACTTGGATGTATTAGCAGATTACTTTGGCATGATACTGTTTGGCATTACGATTCAAGCAAAAGATAACGTGCCCGTTCAAAACCTATACGAAAGTGTAGAAGTAGCGTTAAAAGCTCTAAAAAACTAATTTTTAATGATTTTAGAGTTGAAGTCATTTGGTTTGATTTCAACTTCTTTCATTAAAATGATAGTGCTTTAAAACTGCCAACTAAATTTATAGGCCAGTGACACTAATCACTCGCCTTGAAGGTTTGTATTGTTTTCTATTCACTCATCTCAACATTTTCATCTTGGTTAAACTATTTAGAAAATAGTTTAGTAAGCTCTCCTTTTCCTCGGTTTGCTGTGCGCTTAAAAGCTGAATAATTGCTCCTTCAATCATATATAGCAGTATTTTGGCATCGTTAAATGATGCCTCTATTTTTAGTAATCTGAGCTGGCTATAAAGTTCATTGATGAGCCATTTTCTGTATCTCACCGCAGTTTGATAAGCATTTGGATAACTATTTTTAGTTTCGAAAATGGCCTTAAATAATAAGTAATACGGCCCTTCTATATCGGCATGTAACCAATAGAGTTTCTTAATTTTATCCAATACAGTTGTTTCCAAATCATACTCCATCATAGCCATCACTTGGTCTTGCAGTCGTTCTTTTTGCACAATAAGACAGATATCAACGAAGCGTTGTTTAGAGTGAAAATAACTATAGAACGTCATTTTTGTTATTTCTGTTTCTCTCACGATTTTGTCGACACCGACTGTGTGAAAACCATTGTGATGAAACAGATTAATTCCATTTTCTACAGCTTTTAAAGCGCGTGTTGAGAGAATTAAATTTGGCATAATTTTACCGTTATAAAATAAATTGTTGTTGTATATAAATGAGATATAAAAGCCTTTGCTTTTTAAAAGCTGAAAAAAAGGCATAGCAAAGCCATAAAGACTGTGCTTGGCACATCTCAAGTTTTATTGTTGCTGCAAGTTTTTAGTCGTGACGATTTAAAGCCTCATCAGCCGCATGGCGATCAGACTCATAAATAACTAAGTTGTGTTGTTATAGCTTTTGGCAAAGGCTGCCAAGAAATTAAGAATGTGCAAAGCCAACTCCTTTTTATTGGGAGTTCTGCCAGACATTTATAGAATTATGGTGGCAGAACGAGAAAGGGTTAGCAGACTAGTATTATCTCAAACTAGCACACCCGTAGGTGTCCCTTTCCCGTCCTACCGCTACGGGAAAGGAACGAGTGGCTACCACATATGAGTATTCCTCAGAAGGAATGGCTCTGATGCGGGAGATAATATACGGTCTGCTAAAACCGACTGGCAATGTGGCCAGCAGGCAAAAAATAGTGCCCAACCCTTTTGCAGTCAAGCACACAAAATGACATTTGTTTTAAATTAGATCATTAATCAAAATGGGAGAAATAAGCTGCCATTTTCTTAGTTTAAGTCATATTATATTGTTTTAAAGAATTTAAAAATTATATGAAATCTTTAGAAATAGAGTGTTTAATACTAAATAATTAATTTAAAGAGATGTTCTATGAGCTATAAGGATGAAATAACTCAGGATATTGCTGAGGTTATGACCGATTTACAAGTCCAACCTATTCTTTTTATTGGATCAGGTATTTCACAGCGTTACTTTAATGCTCCTTCATGGAAAGGGCTTATGAAAAAATTAGTTGAAATGTGTCCCGAACTTTCCAATAAAAGATTTGCCTTTTATGAACAGCAATTTAGAGAAGGAAACGATACGGACTATACCGAAATGGCTAGTAGTTTTGTTGAGGCATACAGCAATTGGGCATGGGGGGCAACAGATTCTTCTACATCCCCATTTCCAGATGAGTTATTTGAAGATGATGCTCAAAAGCAAGATTATATAAAATTCATTGTTTCTAAGTATTTTAAAGAAATAACAGAATCTATAGATTTAAACTCAAATTCATCAAAAGATGAAATTGAAGAACTTCAAAATATAAAGCCACATGCAATAATTACCACGAATTACGACGGCGCATTGGAGAAAATTTTCATTGATTATCAAAAGGTTATAGGTCAACAAGTAATTCGTGCAAACTATACATCATATGGCGAAATTTTAAAAATTCATGGCTGTTATGAAGATAGTAGAAGTATTGTTCTTACTCGTGAAGATTATGATTATTTTAATGAAAAGAAAAAATACCTCAGCTCAAAGCTATTAACATACTTTGCAGAACATCCACTATTTTTCTTGGGTTACAGTTTAAATGACCCTAACATAATAAACATATTATCAGACATTGATGAGATCTTAGTATCTAAAGGTGAACTTGTTCCTAATATCTATATGGTAATTTTTGATAGTACATTTAATGAAGCAAATACTTATCCTAAAGAAAAACTGATTGCTTTAAATGAAAATAAACATATTCGTATTAAAGTAATTTATGCAAATCAATACGATTGGGTATATAAAGCTATTTCTCAACTCTCTCCTGAGATTACTGTAAATCCTAAATTATTAAGATCGCTATTACATAGAACCTATAAAATGGTAACTTCTGATCTACCAAGAAGAGAACTACCATTTAATTTTGAATTGTTATCAGAAATTTCAAATGATGATACAAAATTACCAACTTTATTTGGGTTAGGATCATTAGATGATGGTCAACACATTAACGCGAGTTTTTGTTATACCATTTCAGGACTTGCAGAAGCCTTGGGTTATGATCATTGGTATCCTGTAAATAACTTATTCAAAAAGATCACAGAAGAGAAAGGGGTTAATATAAAAGAATCAAACAACCGCTATCATCTTAAAATTAAATCTGGTCAAAAAAGTAATATTGATAAATATTCAAAGGCATGTATTGACCTACTTGAACTAGTTAAAAATGATTTACCTTATGAAATAGAAATCTAGTAATAAGTAGAAATAGACATCTTACGCGGTGTCTATTTAATATAATAAGCATTATATAAAACATAAAAATAAAATTACTTTACAATTAATTATTTATAGTACAAATTATTTCAATTAAAACGCTTTAAATAAACTAAAGCTAAGCCCGATAACTATGACTTAGCTTTGAAAAATAAATAAGCATGCTGTATCGACAAAATATTCAATAGATAGGATTCGAGAAAATGTACTACTTTGCAGAGGATCCCTTCTAGGTAATGTTACCTAGGAGGAACAATGAAAAAACTGAAATATCAGTATCAACAATCTGTAAAAACACCACACTCTAATGAGTTTTTTCTGAACCACTTTCCTAATATGAGAAGTGTGTACTATAAAAAATTCAGTACTAAGCTGATCCTAGACAGTATCGTGG